>NZ_PSQF01000062.1:0-16905 GCF_003324125.1 Subdoligranulum sp. APC924/74
GCATCTGCGTTGCCAAAATGCTCGATAATGTCGGGTTGCGGTACCCGCATCGTGCTTCGGGGGCAAAAGCCCCTCGCACTCTGCGACCGCTGCCCCTGCTTCGGTTCGCTGTTTCCGCCACTGGCGGCGCTCACCTTTGCAGCATCCAGTATTATCTGCGCTTTTGGCTTGGCATCTGCCGCACCTCGCTCGCCGTATCGGTACTTAGAATTATGCGGTATTGCCCTATATTCCTGATGGCAGCAATAAGCACAGACACGGAATAGAACAAATAGAAAACCAGCCGCCGGCTTCAGGGATTTTCCCCTGCCCGGCGGCTGGTTTTGGTTTATTTTGCTTTATCCTGCCCGGATAAATATCAGCGGGTCAGCCCGCCTTTGCCGATAAACAGCAGGCGATCAGGCGATGACAAAGTGGTAGATCAGCGACACAGCAATGATGAGCGCACAGACCACTGCGGTGATGGGCGGTGCCCAATGGATGATACGCTCGGCCATTACATCGTCCTCGCTCTCCTCGTCATCATCCGCATAACGGCCACGGCGGGGTTCTTCGTCATCGTCGCTTTCCTCTTCCTCATCATCAAACATGCGGGTATGCTCGTCCTCTTCATCCTCTTCATCGGCAAACAGATGGCCTTGGGGGACATAGCGGCGCACGCGGTCCATTTCGGCGTTGGTTGCTTCGTCGTCCTCGTCCTCTTCTTCCGGTTCCTGGGCCGGGGCGGGCGGGGTGAACTGTGCGGTGGGCTCCTGGCTGATGGCTGCCTGAGCCGCGGCGGCGGTGGCAGCGGCCTGGGCTTCCTGGGCTGCCTGGGCTGCTGCGGGGTCAACGCCATTGGCCACGGCATTGATTTCGCGCTGCTGCTGTTCGGCGGCCTGCCGGGCTTCCTCCAGAATGCGGGTCAGAGTTGCCTTGATGTAAGCGCGGTCGCCGCCGCACTCGCTGCAGACGGAAACAGCTTCCTCGTTGGGGTGGAACGCACCGCAGGCGCAGAACCAGCCGTTTTCGGTATCCTGCGGGACGCAGGTCAGCATCTTATTGTTGGTGCGGGTCTGAAGTGTGCGGGCAATAGAGCCAGGCAGCACACGGGGGGCCTGCAGACGGACACGCTTATAATTACGCAGATCCACGCCGCGGCCGTTCAGGAAAGCACGGTCCTGCTCAATTTCCACGCTGGAAACCGGCGTATCGCTGACAAACACAGCGTCATCAGCACCAAACAGTTCGCCGGGCTGCACATTGAGCTGCTCATAATAGAAATCATCCTCGCACAGGATCTGACCAGAAGCATCTTTGCACTTGAAGTGGATGATAAAGCCGGTCAGCGGTTCTGTGCCAACATTCTTAAAGGTCAGGCAGACCGCAACTTCACCCGTGACATCCCCTTTCAGCAGCTCAACACGGACAAACTGGACCGGGCTTCCGGCAGTGTAGTAATTGGCACGGGATTGCGCCATCAGGGAAAAATTTTGATCCATTGTGTTTCACCTTGCCTCAATTTTCATCAGACGGTTCGGAGGGCTGTTCCGGCGCGGCGGGCTGCTCTGCCGATGCAGGGGCTGCGGCAGGCGCGGGGGTATCCAGCCCAAAGGGTGCCAGGTTTTCGCCTTTCATCAGGGCGTCAAACTCTTCGCCGCTGATCTTTTCGCGTTCCATCAGCACACCGGCCACACGGTGCAGCTCAGTCATGTGCTCGGTCAAAATGCGGCGGGCCGTCTCGTAAGATTCATCCATGATATCACGGATCTCATTATCAATTTCGGACGCCGTATTTTCGGAATAGCCCTTGCCCTGGCCAAAGTCTCGGCCAAGGAAGGTTTCGCCAGGGTCGGTGCCATAAACCACCGGGCCCATGCGCTCCGAGAAGCCATAGCGGGTCACCATGGCGCGGGCGGTATCCGTGGCACGCTGCAGGTCGTTGGAAGCACCGGTGGAGATATCATCCAGCACCAGCTGCTCCGCCACACGGCCGCCCAACAGGCAGACAATGTTCTCGTTCATGGCGGTCTTGGTCACATAGCTGGGGTCTTTTTCCGGCAGATACATGGTAAAGCCGCCTGCCGAACCACGCGGGATAATGCTGATCTGGTGCACGGGATCATGCGTTTTGCAGAAATAGCCGGTAATGGCATGGCCGGCCTCGTGGTAAGAGGTCAGGCGCTTTTCGGCATCGGTCACAACGCGGCTCTTCTTTTCGGGGCCAGCCACAACCTTGATGGAAGCTTCCTCGATTTCGGGTTCGGTGATGGCCTTTTTGCCCTTGCGCGCAGCCAGCAGGGCGGCTTCGTTGACAAGGTTTTCCAGGTCGGCACCGGAGAAGCCCGCGGTGGACTTGGCGATGGTTTTCAGGCTGACATCGGGGCCAAGGGGCTTGTTCTTGGTGTGAACGCGCAGAATCTCCTCGCGGCCCTTCACATCCGGCAGACCAACATAAACCTGACGGTCAAAACGGCCGGGACGCAGCAGAGCCTTATCCAGAATATCGGCGCGGTTGGTGGCAGCCATCACGATAACGCCGTCGTTGGCGTCAAAGCCGTCCATCTCAACCAGCAGCTGGTTCAGGGTCTGCTCGCGCTCGTCATGCCCGCCGCCAAGGCCGGCACCACGCTGACGGCCCACGGCATCGATCTCATCAATAAAGATGATAGAGGGCATTGTCTTTTTGGCTTTTTCAAACAAATCGCGCACACGGGATGCGCCAACGCCGACATACATTTCCACAAAGTCGGAACCGGAGATGGCATAGAACGGAACGCCGGCCTCGCCTGCACAGGCACGGGCCAGCAGCGTTTTGCCGGTGCCCGGAGGGCCGACAAGCAGAACGCCGTGGGGAATGCGCGCCCCCAGGGAGTTGAACTTTTCCGGTGCTTTCAGGAACTGAACCACTTCCTGGAGTTCAGCCTTTTCTTCATCCGCACCGGCAACATCGGCAAAGGTTGCCTTGCGCTGGCCTTCCTGCTGGTCCTTGACCTTGGCACGGCCAACATTCATCAGGCCGCCGCCACCGGCACCGCCGCGGTACATTGACATGAAGAGCAGCACCACGCTGCCGATCATAAAGGCGTACAGGATGATCTCAAACCAGGGCACGTTGGTCTTAACGGCGACCATATCGTACTGCATGGGCGCATCCGGGTTGGCTGCATTATACTGGTCGATATAATCCTTGAGGTAGAATTGCAGGAAATAAGAAGGATATGGCAGCTTGTAGGTAATGACCGCTGCCCCGCCGTTCTTGGGGGCGTAAGCATCGGTGTCATCGCCGTAAATTTCTGCAAGCAGGCCGTTGGATGTTTCGCTGGACGTGCCGGATTCCGGCAGCGGATGTTCACCTTCTTTCACGCTCATCTCGATAACGCCGGTGTTCAGGTCCAGGTTAAAGTAGGTGACCTGATTGGATTCAAAGTACCCCATGGCTTCGGACAACATCATGGTGCTCTTGCTGGAGGCAAACAGGCTGGAATAGCTGGAGATCATCACGAGTGCTGCCACCATCAGGACAGCGGCAATGATAATGCCGCTGAAACGCGGTTTGTGCTGCAAAAAATCAACTCCCTGTCAAAATCCGCCAAAACGGCGGGCGATTGGTTATTCTGCCAAGACAGAATTTTATTTGGAATATACTTCCGGTTTTAACACGCCGACATACGGCAGGTTGCGGTACTTTTCGTCATAGTCAAGGCCATAGCCCACAACAAATTCATCGGGCACTTCAAAACCGCAGTAGTCCGGCTCAATATCCACCTTGCGGCGGCTGGGCTTGCTGAGGATGGTGCACAGGCGCACGCTGTTGGGGCGGCGCAATTTCAGCATGGGCACCAAGTGAGACAACGTGACGCCAGTATCCAGAATATCCTCCACGATCAGAACATCCTTGCCGGAAAGATCCTGATCCAGGTCCTTGACGATCTTGACAAGGCCCGTAGAAGTGGTGTTGGCACCGCCATAGCTGGAAACCACCATAAAATCAATGCTGCAGGGTTCCGTGATGGCGCGCATCAAATCGGCCATGAACACCACGGAGCCTTTCAGGATAGACACCAGCAACAAATCTTTGCCCTCGTAATCGCGGCTGATCTGTGCCCCCAATTCAGCCACCTTGGCCTGCAGCTGCTCTTCCGAAATCAAAACCTTGGCGATATCATTGTTCATATCATGCATGATCTGTTCCTCCAATATTATGATCTTGTTCCTGCTCCGGAGCTGCAGGCTGGCGGCTTTGCCGAATCAACAGGATCTGCTTTGTCCCATCATCCGGGGACAAACCGTCCGCAAAGCCTGCCCCCCACAGCCAAAGCACCTGGCTACCGCAGGCCAGCAGCGGCATCAGCGTCCGTTCAGCCACAGGAACTTTTGCCTCATTCAGATATTTTTTGAGCGTTTTGCCAACGTGACGTCCCGCCGGGCGGAACGTATCGCCGGGTTGGCGGGTCCTCACAAAAATATTCTTATTTATTTTAGCATAATCTGCACAATAGGTGTAGTCTTTTTTCAAAAATGATGGATTTTTCAAAAAAACTTCATAATTTAGTTGTTGAATCTCCAGCTCATAGCCCCCTGGCAGGCAGTAAACGCCGGTTTTTAGCAGCTGGTGCGGCGCGGGAATGGCTTCCGGCTGCATTTTTAGCACTGAGCGGCAGTACAAAATGCCGTTTGCCGCGGTCCAGCAGGCATCCGGCGTCAGCTGTACCGCACCGTTGCCCTGCCGAACAATGGCCGCAAGAGCCTGCACATATTTTTCTTCAGGGTCACGCGCGCGGGCTGCCAGCATGCGCAGGGCAGCAGCCAGCACCGGGGCATCTGCCGCGGCAAGAATCGGGATGCTGTACCCGCCCCCGCAGGCAGCCTGCGCCAGCAGTTTTTCGGCCAGGTTTTCCAGCCAGATGTTCAGCTCCTGCAGCTGGTTGCACAGCCGCCCCACGGCCCGCTCTGCCGCCGGATTGATGGTTTGCAGCGCCGGAACAGCATAATGGCGGATACGGTTGCGGGCATAGGCATCGCTGAAATTGCTTTCGTCCTGAACATAGTGTTGCCCAAGGGCGGCGCAGTATGCCGTGGTATCGCTCCTTGTCAGGCACAAAAATGGACGGCGGTACACGCCCCGTACCGCCGGAATACCCGCCATGCCGTGCAGGCCGGTACCGCGCGCCATGCGGAACAACACCGTTTCCGCCTGGTCAGATAACGTATGCGCTGTGGCAATGCAGGCATGCTGCTGTGCGGCCAGCGCATCAAACCAGGTATAGCGCAGGCTGCGCGCCCAGTTCTCGCTGGGGTTTGGGGGAATCTGCACCCCGCTGGCAGCGGCATCGTACAAAAAGAACGGCACATGATGCGTGCGGCAGAACTGCGCCACAAAGCGGGCATCCGCATGGGCAGCTTCGCCCCGGATTCCGTGGTCCACATGGGCCGCCATGACGGTGATGCCAAGTTCCGCTTTGCAGCGCAGCAGAAAGCAGAGCAGCGCCATCGAATCCGCCCCGCCGGAGCAGGCAACGATGACACGGTCCCCCAACCGAAACAAACCCTGCCGGCGGCAATAGGCCAGCAAGGTTTGTTCCATCGTGTTTACTGGGTTTTGCAATGAATTGTCTGCGTCAGTACTGTTCATGGATCTCGTCCAGATTGCTGAACCGGGTATGGGCGCCATCCCAGCCAAGGCGGACCACACTGGTTTCGCCATGGCGGTTTTTGGCCACGATACATTCGGCTTCGTTTTCGTTCGCCTGTTCGGTTTCGCCGTTCTGGGAATTGTAATAGGCAGCGCGGTACAGGAAGAGCACCACGTCCGCATCCTGTTCGATAGAGCCGGAATCACGCAGGTCTGAAAGCTGGGGGCGGTGGTCCGAGCGACCCGCTGTTTTTTCGGCAGCACGGGAAAGCTGGGACAGCGCAATGACAGGAACGTTCAGTTCCTTGGCCATAATTTTCAGGTTCCGGGTGATATCGCTGATTTCCTGCACGCGGCTTTCGGTGCGCTTGGCGGACTGCATCAACTGCAAATAGTCGATGATGACCAGACCGATCTTATCCCGTTTGGGGTCCTGGTTGATCTGGCGGATTTTTGCCTTGATTTCCGGCACCGAAATACCGGAGGAATCATCCATGTAAATGGGAACGTTATACAACAGTGACGTTGCATTGGCAAAGTCGTTCCAGTCGGAGTTGTTCAGGCGGCCGGTGCGGAATGCCTGGCTGTCAATGCCTGCGGTGCTGGAAAGGATGCGGTCGGTCAGCTGTTCGCAGGTCATTTCCAAGCTGAAAATGACGGTCGGTATCTTTTGCAGGCGGGCCACATTGGTAGCAATGTTCAGCGCAAAACTGGTTTTGCCCATACCGGGGCGGGCCGCCAGAATAATCAGGTCCGAACGGCCAAGGCCGGTCAGGATATTATCCAGATAGTTGAAGCCTGTGGGGATACCGGCAAATTTATCACGGTCCGCACCGGACAGCTTTTGCATGGTATCAATAACTTCCAGGATAGACTCCTGAATGGTTTTAACGCCGGAGCGGTCCTGGCCGTTGCGGATATCGTACAGCTTTTGCTCGGCGCTTTCCAGCAGCAGGTCAGAATCGGATTCCTCGCTGGACTGCTGCAGGATATCGCGGGCTGCTTCGATCAGACGGCGGGTTTGATATTTTTCCTTGACGATCTTGATGTAAGAATCGACGTTGGAAATCGCCGGGACGGTTTCCGCAATGCGGGTAATGTACACTTTGGCATCATCTGCGCCCTTGAACACACCGTTCTGAGCCAGAGAGTCCACCAGAGTGATAACGTCCACCGCTTCGCTTTCGCTGAACAGGCGGCGCATTTCCTCATAGACGGCCCGGTTCTGCTCCGAATAGAACATATCGGGGTCCATCTCGGTGATCAGGCGGTTCAGGATGGTTTCATCCATCAGCGCTGCGCCAAGCACGCTTTGTTCCGCCTGCATGTTATACGGCAGCTGAATGCCCAGGCTGGACAAGCTTAATTCATTGTTTGCCATTCAGGCACCTCCCTGCCGTTTTTGTTGGAATGTAATTACAAGACCCCCTGCCAATTACAGCGGAGCCTCCTCGACCTTGACCTTGAACGCGGCCACAACACCCACATGCAGGCGGACTTTGGCATCATAACTGCCAAACTCCTTGATGCTGGCGGGCATTTCGATTTTTTTCTTGTCGATTTCGGTGCCGGTCAGCTTGTACAACTGTTCGGCAACTTCCTTTGCGGTCACTTTGCCGTGCAGCTTGCCGGAAGCGCCCCCCTTGACCTTGACAGAAACGATCTGGCCCTTGATCTTGGCAGCCAGTTCTTCAGCAGCAGCCTTAGCTTCGGCTTCATGGTGGGCTTTGGCTTCGCTCTTGGTGCGGGCGGTGTTCACAGCGTCAGCATCGGCCACTGCAGCCAGACCGCGCGGGAACAGGAAGTTGCGGGCGTAACCGTCCGACACTTCATGGATTTCATCCTTTTTACCAATGCTCTTGACATCCTGTTTGAGAATAACTTTCATCGTGGTGGTTCCCCTCTCTATGTAGTAATTGATATAATTTTCTGCCATTGGCAGGGATTCGCTGATAATTTAATTTGTTAAACTGCACCCACCAGTTCTTCCTGGCATTCCTGGTTGGCGCGGTATTCGTCGATCTGCGCGCGGATGCGGGCTTCGGCTTCCTTTACGGTACAATCACGCAGCTGGGCACCGGCCATCGTCAGGTGGCCGCCGCCGCCCAAGGGCTCCAGAATGACCTGTACGTTCAGCGCCCCCATGCTGCGGGCGGAGATGTTGACACCGCCGTTTTTGGCGATTGCCACAAAGCTGGCATCCACGCCGTTGATGGTCAGCAGGTCATTGGCTGCCATGGGCAGAACCACACTCATGGCGGGGTCAAGCTCATCCGAAGTGGCGATAGCGCAGCCTTTGTAGAGGTAAGCGCCCTCCACAATAGCGGCGCGGGCTTCGTATTCTTCTTTGGAAATATTGAACAGGCGCTTGGTCGCGGCGGTTTCGGCCCCGCGGCTGCGCAGCCAGGCGGCAGCCTCAAAGGTACGCACGCCGACATGCAGCGCAAAACTGCGGGTATCCAGCATGATGCCAGACAGCAGCGCCTGGGCTTCCAACTGAGTGATGTTGTTTTGGGCGGGCATGAATTGCAGCAGTTCACACACCAGCTCGCTGGCGCTGGAAGCAAAGGGTTCATGATACAAAAGGATCGGGTTATCAATATGCCCTACCGCCATGCGGTGATGGTCGATAACAACCACGCGGCTGCATTTTTCGTAAATCTTTTGGTCTTCCAGCAGGCGCTTTTGGTATGTATCGGTTACAATCAGCAGAGTTTTGGGGGTAATGAGCTTATAGGTTTCTTCCGGCTCAATAAAGTTGTGGTCCTCCCCTGCTTTGTTGAACACATCCAGCAGCTGGCCCGCCAGCGTTGCCTTGCTGCGCACTGCGATGACCGAAGGCACATCGCACATTTTGCACATGCGCAGCAAACCGATGGCGGAGCCGATGGCATCCAAATCGCTCTGGCGGTGGCCCATGATAATGACGCTGTCGCTCTGGCGGATCTGGTCTGCCAGGGCGTTGGCAATGATGCGGCTGCGCACATGGCTGCGCTTTTCGACACCATGGGAAATGCCGCCGAAGAACTCAAAGCCATCGACTGTTTTCACGGCAGCCTGGTCGCCGCCGCGGCCCAAGGCAATATCAATGCTTTCGCGGGCCATCTCCTGGCATTCCTGCATAGTAGCGCCGCCATGGCCTACGCCGATGGAAAGGGTGAGCATTCCGCCGGGGTGCAACGCACGCACTTTATCCAGAATATCAAAGCGTTCTTCCATCATCCAGCGGATATCCCGCTCTTCCACCACCGCAATATAGCGGCTGTTGGACACCTTGCGCAGGAAGCCGGTCGTGCGGCCGATATATTCTTCCAGCAGGGTGTTGATGGCCTCCAGCTCGTGCGCCTGCTCGGAGTCCTTCATATCGTTGAACAGCTCGTCATAGCTGTCCACCCCAATAATCAGGTAAGCCGGGCGGCTGGCAGTGTATTCATCCAGCGTGTTTTTGTAGAACGTATCGTTGACCAAAAACAGCAATGTGCCCGTTTTGCTGCTGCGGCTGGTTATGGCATAGGCCGTGTAGCGGTTTTCGTCAATGGTCAGGTCCTGGCCGTGGGCGCGGGCACAGACGGAAAGGTCAATGCCGGTCATCAGGCGGTCCGGTGCAGCCAGCAGGGCATCCTGCCCCGCCAGGATCTGCTCCCGGAAGGCCGGATTATACCACACCACGGAGCCTTCGGTAATCAGGGCAGTGGGGATGGAAAAATCCGCCAGCGAATACTGGGTCTTGCTGCCCTCAAAGTTGGTTCCGCACAGCATATCGGCCACAAAGCGCCGCAGCCGGCGGATGCCAAGCACCGCCACCACCAACGCAAACACTACAAGCAGCGCCGGTGCCAGCAGCCAGCGCGGGTTGCTGAACGCCAGCGGCACAGCCAGAGCGATGCACGCAACGAGCAGCAAAAAGATAATGACAAAGATATCACGTCTCAGCTTGTTTTTCATCATCGTTCCTCGGTGCCTGCAATGTGGGGCAGGCGGTCACGGTCAGATATGGTTTGGATCAAACTTCCATCAGAATGGGCAGAATCATGGGGCTGCGCTTGGTTTTGCGGTAGATATAGCTGGAAAGCGCCTCCCGCACGCGGGATTTCACGCTGGCCCAGTCGTGCATGTTATCTGCCATACTGCGGTCAAGGGCCATTTCAACCTGCACGCGGGCACCGTCCATCAGCTCCTCGCTTTCCCGCACATAGACAAAGCCGCGGGAAACCAGGTCCGGGCCGGAAAGCAGCTGGCCGGTGCTGCCATCCACGGCTGCGGTAACGATGATGATACCGTCCTCCGACAGGTGGTGGCGGTCACGCAGGACCACATTGCCCACATCGCCCACGCCATAGCCATCCACCATCACGGCACCGGCGGGCACAGTGCCCTCCACTGCCATGCCATCGCGGGAAAGGCGGATGTTCTGGCCATTTTCAGCAATATAAATATTCTGCTTGGGGATATAGCCCAGGTGCTCCGCCGTTTCGGCGTGGCGCTTGAGCTGCTTGAACTCGCCGTGAACCGGCAGGAAATACTGCGGGTGGGCAAGGGTCAGCATCAGCTTCTGCTCTTCCTGGCAGGCGTGGCCGGAAACATGGGTATCGTACATGTTTTCGTAAATGACCTCTGCGCCCAGGGCCAGAAGGCCGTTGACTACCTTGGTCACGGTCTTTTCGTTGCCGGGGATGGGGCGAGCCGAGATAATGATAAAGTCAGTGGGGCCGACCTTGACGGTACGGTGGCTGGCCTGCGCCATACGGGACAGAGCGGACAGCGGTTCGCCCTGGCTGCCGGTGGTGATAAGGACAACCTTTTCCGGCGGGTATTTGTTGATCTCCTCGATATCGATCAGCACATTATCCGGCGCATGCAGATACCCCAGCTCCCGCGCCATTTCGGTGTTGGAAACCATGCTGCGGCCATTGACAGCCACCTTGCGGCCATACTCAATGGCCAGGTCAATGATCTGCTGGATGCGGTAGATGTTGGAAGCAAAGGTTGCCACGATAATGCGGCGGTTTTTGGCGCGGGCAAACAGGCTGCGCACCCCTTCGGCCACAGTCTGCTCGGTTGCCGTAAAGCCGGGGCGCTCCGCGTTGGTAGAATCCGCCAGCAAAGCCAGCACGCCGCGGCGGCCATACTCCGCAATGGTGGAAAGGTCGGTAACGGCATCGCCGGAAAGCGGCGTGTAGTCGATCTTGAAGTCGCCGGTATGCAGCACGATGCCTGCCGGGCAGTCAATGGCAAACGCCAGAGAATCCGGGATGGAGTGGTTGACATGGATGGGCTCCACCGTAAAGCAGCCAAGGCGCACTTTCTGGCGGGGACGGATCTCATGGAACTCTGCACTGGAGGCAAGACCGTGCTCCTCCAGCTTGTTTTTGATCAGGCCAATGGTCAAACGTGCAGTGTAAATGGGCACGTTGAACTTTTTGAGCAGATACGGCAGGCTGCCGATATGGTCTTCGTGGCCATGGGTAATGAACAGGCCCTTGATGCGGTCCTTATTTTCCAATACATAGGTGAAATCCGGAATGACAAGGTCCACGCCGAACATATCGGAATCCGGGAACACCAGGCCGCAGTCCACCAGGATCATATCGCCCTGGCATTCATACAGGGTGATGTTTTTGCCAACTTCGCCCAGGCCGCCCAGCGGGCAGATGTGCATGGGAACAGCCGGGGTGGAAGCATCATAATAATGCTGCTTATAGCTGCGGCGCTGCGGGCTGCGGGGGCGCTGCACCGGGGCCGGAGCTGCTGCATTCACCGCATTGTTCGCTGCAGCCTGCTGGGGCTGCGGGGCACGGCGGCGCTGCGGCTTGCGGTGCTGGGGCTGTGGTTTTTCCGCCGCTGCCTGCGGGGCGCTGGCCGCGGGGGCAGGCGCACCGGGTTTGCGGTTCTGGTTATTATTATTTGCGCGCGGGGCACGGCGGGTGTAATTGCTGCGGCCCTGCTGGCGGGGGCGTTTTTCGTTGTTGTGATCTTCCATTGCATAACCTCCATATTGTATTCGGCCAGGGTTGGTGGTTACACACACGGTAAGCACCGTACCCCGGACGTGATGTTTTGTCGCATGTAAAATTTGTACGGCACTGTGCCGATTTACTGAATCAAGGTTGGACGCGAAGAGTTCAGCCGAAAGGCTGCAACCGGGTCCTGAATCAAACTACGACATTGCAATTAAATCTATTATAAGGCGCAGCGGGGGCATTGTCAAATAGTATGCCGGACGCATTTATGGACAAATTACACAAAAGCTTGCAGGGCTGGGCAAAATCGCGTATAATTATTTTTATAGTAAAGCGGCAGGGTTCCGGGCATTGCGGCTGGCCGATAAGGTACAGCGGAAAGCAAAGAAAAGGATGCCATTTTCCGGCACGCCCTGATGCCAGTATTGCCGCAGCAAAACGAGGGTAACATGAAACACATCGAAATTTATACCGACGGTGCCTGCAGCGGCAACCCCGGCCCCGGCGGTTGGGGCGCAATCCTGCGCTTCCGCACCGGAGAAAAGGTGTATGAGAAAGAGATTTCCGGCGGCGAGGCCGGAACCACCAACAACCGCATGGAGCTGACCGGCCTGCTGGAAGCCCTGCGCCAGCTGAAAGAGCCCTGTGACATTGACCTGTACAGCGACAGCCAGTATGTGATCAACGGGCTGGAAAAGGGCTGGGCCAAGGGCTGGCGCAAGCGCGGCTGGAAAAAGGCAGACAAATCCCCCGCCTTGAACCCCGACCTTTGGGCACCGCTGCTGGAAGAAAGCGAGAAGCATGTGATCCACTACCACTGGCTGAAAGGCCACGCAGGCCACCCCGAAAACGAGCGTTGCGACCGCTTGGCCGTGGAGCAAAGCAAAAAATACGGCGGAAAGCAGGCCTGACGCACTGCGCACCGCTGATACAGGAGGATATTATGGACGGAGCACTGGGTTTTAATACATTTGAAAAGCAGGATAAAGTTCTAGTTGGGCTGAACGGCGGCATGGACGCTGCCGTTACTGTGCGCATTTTGCAGGAGCAGGGCTTTGCCGTACAGGCCGCACTGGTGCATTTTGCCGGGATGGCCGACGATGCCGTGGAGACCGCGCAGAACGCCGCCAAGGCGCTGGATGTAACCCTGCACGTGATTGAAGCAGCGGACACTGCCGCGGACGAACTGCTGAAGTTCCAGCTGCTGATGCAGACGGCTGATAAGCTCGACTGCCGTTTTATCTCCACTGGCCATTATGCCCGCGTGGAGCAGGACGCCGATGAGTGCCGCCTGTGCGCCCCAGAGCGCGCAGAGTGCGACCAGACCGCCCTGCTGGAAGTTCTGCCACAGGAAATTCTGGCACGGCTGATCCTGCCGCTGGGTGAATTCGACAAGGAATCCGTGCAGGAAATTGCGCAGGATATCGGCTGCGCGGAATAAATTGCCGCAAACGAACGCAGATGTTTGGATAGAAATGCAGAGCTGCGGATTCCAATGGTTCAGAGATTTATGAAAAAGGCATGTGCTTGAATGATAGCACATGCCTTTTTGTTTTACTGTTCTTTTGTTCTCTGTTCTTTATGAGATGAGCGTCTGAGAAAAGCAACGGAAATCAAGTGACCCAAAGCCATCTTATTTCTTTTTGTTTTTCTTTTCCTGGCGCTCCTGCTCTTTGATCAGGCGCTTGCGCTTCTGCTTTTCGGTTTCCACGCGGGGCCAGGGGTTCCAGGTGCCCTCGTTTTCGTGCATCCAGTGGGCGAAGGGATACAAAAGGATGGCCAAACCGCCCAGCAGAATCAGCAGGTAGATGGCGGTGGACAGATTGACCGCCATATCCAGCGCGCCAAGGGCCGCCATCAAAAAGCCGGCATACATGGCGAACTGCCCATTATAGCAGACATAGCGGTTCCAGTTTTCTTCTTTTATGGCGTCCCGCCCCTGGTCCCCCCAGATGCGGGGATTTTTGGTAACGGCATAACCGTAATACGCCAGCACAAGGCCGACAACAAGCATAAACTGGAACATAGCGTCTCCTCACTTTGGGCTGTATATTACAGGCCCATTTTTTTGTAGAATGGGGTAAAATCAAAGGTAGCAAAATAGTCTGCCGGGGTCTCGGCGCGGCGGATCAGTTGGTGAGAGCCATCCTCGCACAGCAGCACTTCGGCGCTGCGCAGCTTGCCGTTGTAGTTATATCCCATCGAGAAGCCATGGGCACCGGTATCGTGGATGACCAGCACATCGCCCATATCGATCTTGGGCAGCATACGGTCAATGGCAAACTTATCATTGTTCTCGCACAGACCGCCGACCACATCGTATTTATGGTCGCAGGGGGCGTTCTCTTTGCCCAGCACGGTGATGTGGTGGTAGGAACCGTACATGGCCGGGCGCATCAGGTTGGCAGCGCAGGCATCCAGGCCGATATACTCTTTATAAATGTGCTTTTCGTGGATGGCTGTGGCAACCAGGCAGCCATACGGAGCCAGCATAAAGCGCCCCATCTCGGTAAAGATGGCAACGTCGCCCATACCGGCGGGCACCAGGATCTCCTCAAACTTTTTGCGGACACCCTCGCCAATGGCCAGGATATCATTGGAGCGCTGCTCCGGCTTGTAGGCAACGCCGACGCCGCCGGACAGGTTGATGAACTTGATGTGTGCACCGGTCTTTTGGTGCAGACGCACAGCCAGGTTGAACAGGATACCGGCCAGTTCCGGGTAATAATCATCGGTAACGGTATTGCTGGCCAGGAAAGCATGGATGCCGAAGTTCTTTGCACCCAGTGCCATCAGGCGGGTATAAGCTTCGGTCATCTGCTCTTCGGACATGCCGTACTTGGAATCGCCGGGGTTATCCATGATGCCGTTGCCCAGGTCAAAGGTTCCGCCGGGGTTAAAGCGGCAGCAGATCGTTTCGGGGATACCTGCCACATTCTTGAGGAAATCCACATGGGTCAGGTCGTCCAGGTTAATGTAAGCGCCCAGGTCATACGCCTTCTTCATGTCCTGCACCGGCGTTTCGTTGGAGGAGAACATGATATCGCTGCCGCTGAAGCCACAGGCTTCGCTCAGCAGCAGTTCGGTGTAGCTGGAGCAGTCCACGCCGCAGCCTTCCTCTTTCAGGATGCGCAGCAGGTACGGGTTGGGGGTTGCCTTAACGGCAAAATACTCCTTAAAACCTTTGTTCCATGCAAAAGCTTTGTTGACAAGGCGTGCATTGGCGCGGATGCCTTTTTCGTCATAAAGATGGAACGGGGTAGGCACATCGGCAATAATTTCCTGTGCCTGCTCAAGGGTGATGAACGGTTTCTTTTCCGGCATAATAATACTTCCTTCCCTCTTGTTGCGCGGCGCGGCACTTCCCCTGCCCTTTTTTGCACATACAGGGCGTATGCGGCCCGCTGGGGCGTACCGTAAAGCAAACGTGGTGAAAATATTCCACCCGCTTGTTTGCTTATTCGATACGCTCTGACCCTCTATGAATAAATATACAGTTATTATATTGCTTTTGCCGCCGCAGGGCAAGAGCTTTTTGAAAAAATGCCGGAATGGTGCAAAAATGCCCCGCATACCGCAGGGCATGCAGGGCAAAAGCATGGATCGTGATAAAAATTCAGGGGGTCAATCCCCTACCGCGCTGTGCCGCATGGCAAGGTGGCCGGCAAGCAGGCGGTTTTCCAGGTGTTTGACCGTCCACAGGTAAGCCGGGTACAGGAACAGGCAGGCCGCCACCCAGGCTACCGGGTTGGACAGCTCTGCGCCAAAATAGCCCAGCACCGGAATCAGCACCAGGGCGATAACGGTACGCGCCACCATTTCGGCCACACCGGCCATCATGGCAAGTGTGGAATAGCCCAGCCCCTGAATGGTATAGCGCCATACGATGAGCGCGCCGAGCGGGATAAAGAACAGACTGTTCCAGAACATATAATCTCGCGCCATCGCCACGATCTCAACCTCGGTCTTGGTATCCAGGAAGAGGCCGATGATCACGACATCGCCAAAGTGCAGGGCAATAAAAGCAAGGACGGAATAAGCAACCACCATAATGTAGGAGCTTTTTACACCGCTGCGCACACGGTCCAGCCGGGCCGCGCCAAGGTTCTGGCCCGCATAGGTTGCCATAGCGGTGCCGATGCTTTCCAACGCACAGGAGAGCAGGTTTTGGGTTTTGCCCGCAGCCGTAATGGCGGCAACCACAGAGCTGCCCAGCCCGTTGACGGCCCACTGCATTATAACGCCGCCCACGGCCGTGATGGTACACTGCAGGCCCATGGGCAGGCCCATAGCAGACAGGCGGCGGCAGGTAGAGCGGCTGTATTTCCATTCATCCCGCGTCATATGCAGGATCTTGAACTTTTTGATCAAATAGATCAGGCTGATCACGCCGGAGATTGCCTGCGAAACATCGGTTGCCACAGCGGCACCCAAAACACCCATATTAAAGTTGATGATGAGCACCAGATCCAGCACAATGTTGACAGCGCTGGTCAGCACCAGGAAGTAAAGCGGGGTTTTGCTGTCGCCCAAAGCGCGCATGATGGCCGAAACCATATTATAGAGAAAAACAAAGGGAATTCCTGCAAAGATCCAGCCAATGTAGGTGCTGGCACCATCAATAATGTCCGCCGGGGTCTGCATCAGCTCCATAATGGGGCGGGTCAGCGCCACCGTGACAACGGTAAGCACAACACCCCAGGCAATGCACAGCCAGGTTGCATTGGCCACATGGCGGCGCAGGTCGCTGTCATCATGGGCACCAAACAGCTGTGCGATGGGGATAGCAAAGCCGTTGCACATGCCAATAACAAAACCCAGGATCAGATAGTTGACCGAGCCGGTAGCGCCAACTGCCGCCAGCGCATTGACACCGACAAAACGGCCCACAATGATGGTATCTGCCAGGCTGTAAAACTGCTGGAACAGGTTGCCCAGCATCAGCGGCAGGGTGAACAACAGGATGATTTTGAACGGATTTCCGCTCGTTAAATCTTTGGTCATATGCGTTCCCTCAACAAGATCATTTTTCCACACAAAACAACGCGCAAAAGTAAAAAAGAGGGTGGTTGGCACCCTGTTTTGCTCAAGCGCGGAGTTAATTATACTATAACAAAACAAAAAATCAAGTGGGCTGCAAAGAAAAATATATTCTCCCAAAGCAGCGGCTGAATTGTATGCTTTTACAGCGCCACTGGAGCTCACGCCGAACAGCCAACAAGAAGAGCCGCACACCCGAAGGTGTACGGCTTACTTTGGCAGGGGTAGAAGGATTCGAACCCTCGGCACGCGGTTTTGGAGACCGCTGCTCTACCAACTGAGCTATGCCCC
>NZ_PSQF01000063.1:0-16120 GCF_003324125.1 Subdoligranulum sp. APC924/74
ATCTGCGCTTTTGGCTTAGCAGCTGCCGCACCTCGCTCGCCGTATCGGCACTTAGAATTATGCGGTATTGCCCTAAACACAGTATAAGAAGAAACGGAGTGCCAGCCCCATGCCAAACCTGACGGACCTTTCCACCATTCGTGATGTGTGCGCACGGCACGACTTTGCACTTTCCAAGGGGTTCGGCCAAAACTTTATCATCAACCCCGGCATCTGCCCCCGCATTGCGGAAGCCGCCGGCATTGGCCCCGGCTGGGGTGCGCTGGAAGTCGGCCCCGGCATCGGTGTGCTGACAGAACAGCTGTGCAAACGCGCGGATAAGGTAGTTTCGATCGAAGTGGACAAGCGCCTGCCGCCGATCCTGGCCGAGACAATGGCCGAGTACGAGAACTTTAAGCTGGTGCTGGAAGATGTGCTGAAAGTGGACCTGCGCACCCTACTGGCGGAAGAATTTGGTGATAAGCCCGTTGCCGTCTGCGCCAATCTGCCGTATTACATCACCAGCCCCATTCTGATGCGCTTATTGGAAGAGAAACTGCCCATCCGCAACATTACCGTCATGGTGCAGAAAGAGGCTGCACAGCGCCTGTGTGCCGCCCCTGGCACGCGTGAGGCGGGGGCAATCAGCTATGCGGTGGCTTATTACGCCAAACCCAAGCTGCTGTTTACTGTGCAGCCGGGCAGCTTTTACCCTGCCCCCAAAGTGACCAGCGCGGTCATCCAGCTGGATGTCCACACCACACCGCCTGTTACCCCACCCAACGGGGACGAAGCCGGGCTGTTCCGCCTGATCCGGGCAGCATTTTCTCAGCGGCGCAAGACCGCGGCCAATGCCGTGGCGAACGGCCTGGGCATTTCCAAAGCTAAAGTGAACGCTGCATTGCAGGCCGCCGGGTTGGATATCCGCCTGCGCCCGGAGCAGCTGACGCTGGAAGATTACTGCGCGCTGCAGGCCGCCCTGGCCGCGGCAGAATAAGCGCCGTTCGGAGCGCTACTGCCCCATAATTCGGCATTGACAAGGTGCCGCAACATGTGCTAGAATACTTAGGTATTCCGAAGGGATATCTGAAAACAAAGAAAATGACGGATATTTCGCAAACACAAGCAGGATTTAAGGCTCTTTAACGCAAAATCCGGCTACGTTTGTAGAAATAGACGATATTTTCGACTTTTCAGATGCAACCTAAGGATTTCTTAGCCGTGCTGGCGTAGCTCAATTGGCAGAGCAGCTGATTTGTAATCAGCAGGTTGCAGGTTCGATTCCTGTCGCCAGCTCCAAAATATCCCGGCAGTTTTATAACTGCCGGGATATTTTTGTATCAATCCTATATTTTGTAGCACAAAAAGGTAAAAAGTACCCCCGGCACAGGGTCAGCCCTGAGCCGGGGGCGGTATATTCAGGAAAATGAGATGGACTGAATGGCAAATACGAGAAGCAGATCTTAGCCCATATTGAGCAAGTTGCTCTTCATAGTTTTCAGCTCTTTTTCCAACTGGTCTTTTTCTTTGGTGTATGCCTGGTAGTCCTGCATCTGCTCCATCACGGCGGGGTCGCTGGCAGTCAGGTAGCCGCTGGTCATGGAGGTGGTGGTGCTGAACTTTTTCTGCTGGCCGTTAAAGTCGATCACCAGGAACTGATCCGTAGAGGGCAGTACCTTGCCCACGCCGAACATCTTGTGGGTTACTTCGCAGCCGGTCAGGTCGGGCAGGGCAGTGGGGCTTGCCAGCAGCTCCTGCAATTTCTGCTCCTTTTCGGCGATCTGCATGCACAGGTCGGCGCGCTCGGCTTTCTGTTTCACGGCCTTGGTGCGTTCCTTGGCGGTTGCCGTGCGGGAAAAGCCCTTGGGGTAATAGCCGTTTACATAGGCGCTGTGCATGATATCATACACCAGCAGATGCAGCTGGTCATTGATGCCGTGCATGGTGTTTTTCAGCCGCTCGGTGTGCAGGCGGGTCAGCTCATCGTATTTGGGCAGCTCGTTCAACAGGTCATCGCACATGGCGTAATATTGGGTCAGGTTAAAGGCCGCGCCGGTGCCAAAGTCTTCGTCATAGCCGAAATAGGCGGCCCAGGCTTTGGCTTCGGCGGGAACAAAGAAGTAGTTATCCTCCGGCTCCAGCAGGCTCAGGTACAGCGCGGCGCTGCCGGCCGTCTGAGTGAACTTGGCCATGCGCGGCAGGCAACGGCGGAAACGGCCGTTGACCTGGTCGGCAAACATTTCCACGCGGCCCTGGCGTTTTTTCAGGTCACCGTCATCATCATTGAACAGCCAGCGAAAACACTCGCGCACAAGCTCAACTTCCGTGGGGCGCATCATCAGGGCCTGCATGCCGCCAATGGGCTGCAGGGCGGGCGTGTCCATCACGGCACGGGCCTGCTGTGTGGCCTGGGCAAACATGGCGGGAAAATCCACCGCGTCGATATCCCAGTTTGTGCCAAAGCAGTTGATGGCTTCCCAAACGCCATTTTCTGCGGTTTTGCCATCGGTCAGGCTGCGGATATACGGGGCAAGGATCGTGTTCAAAGTTTCAGTGTTCAAGCTCAAAACGTGATACCCTCCAATGAATTACAATAAATTGCCGCCGCCCGCCGCAAAGGTTTTTATTGGGCGACAACCTTTTTATTATACGAAAAAATCAGAGCTTTCGTCAAGGCATCGCGGAGCAAAAAAGGATGGGCAATACCGCATAATTCTAAGTGCCGATACGGCGAGTGAGGTGCGGCAGCTGCTAGGCCAAAAGCGCAGATAATACTTTGTGTATTATCGAGCATTTTGGCAACGCAGATGCCGTGCCGCAGCCGTCGGAGCGGTGCTTAAGCCGTAAGGCGGGAATTGTGCGGTGTTGCCAATGAAAAAAGGCACCGGCGGTGAAAGCAGGTACACCGCCGGTGCCGAAAAATAAAACAGGGATAAGTGAGATATAGACAGGGAAGAACGCCGCCTTGCAAAAGGCAGGCCGCCGAATGGCTCAGGTATGGAAAACGCCAATGGTGGGGTTGATAAAATCAACGATGAGCAAAAACGAGATGACAGCCAGCATGCCGATCAGGCAGAAAAACATGCGGCGCAGCCAGCGGTTTTTATCGGTAAGGATATCCCGGTACTGCTTGTCTTTGTTCTCAAGCTCCCGCATGTACTGCTGACGGGCGGCGTCCAGGGTTTTGGCATAATAGTTCTGCATGGAAAGCAGCAGCTGCATCACGTTGGAATCCAGCAACTGGCCGTTTTCGCTCTCCAACTTTTGTAGGCCGGTGATTGCATCCAGCGAGCCATCCATGGCGGCAACGATCGCGGCGACATCACGGAAGCTGGGATTCTCGGTCTGGCCGCTCAAAATGCGGTTTACGGTGCTGAGGGGCACCCCACTTGCACTGGAGATTTGCTGCAGGGTCAAGTTTTGTTCGGATTTCATATTTTTCAACGTTTCCACAATAGATTCTTGCATAAACCTCCTCCATTTCCCAAATCTGGGAAAGCCTAAAAGGGCGTTTCTCAGATTTGATGGTTTACAATTCCGGCAGCCTCTGCTACAATTCACATAATGTTTCCATAAGGCGATGGGGAAACAGGAAAGACCCTACCGCTGCCAGGGGCAACGTGATCCCCCGGCAGGAAGCATCCCGAAATGTGCCGCAAAACATGCCACTATTTTAATATGACTTTTATAATTTGTCAAGAATTGTAAGAACTGTTAAAAAATGGATGCCTGCGGTATGGTGGGGAAACTGTTTGGGCTGTGGAAGGGGGCCGAGAACGATTTACCAGTATCTTGCGGTGGAACAAACCCTGTTCAGCTGTGAACTTGGCCGCTATACTGCTTTTGGAATTGCGGCCCAAAAGCGGGTACCGGATGGCTGGCGGCAGATTGCATTTGTCCCAGATATTTGCACCAATGCCCAACAGGCACAGCGCCTGGCGCAGCTGTGTACACAGGGGCAGCTGGAACCCATCCATTTGATGGATGTAATTGAAGATTTTGTGGCAGACCCTTGTTCCTGGCCATAGAGGGCCTGGCTTGCCGCAGAAATGTTAAAATCCCCCGGATCGTATAGAATCCGAGGGATTACGTTTTTATTTTGGGCGACTGATTCGTTTGGAGAAGGGGGATGCCTTTGGGGCAAAACGGACCGCAGGGACAGCTCTCAGGCAGAGATGGCCGACCTGCAAAGCACTTTGGGCAGGTCACTTATATATTCTCCCAAAACCGTAACAGCTTGTCCGGGGCATCAAGAAGGTCGCCCACTGCAAATATTACAGCAGCTGCACACCAGCGCGCTCGCACACGGCTTTGGTCTCGGCATCCCACAGGCTGACCTGCACTTCGCCGATGTGGGCCTTGCCCAGCAGCAACATGCACAGGCGGCTCTGGCCAATGCCGCCGCCCATCGTCAGGGGCAGCTTGCCTTCCAGCAGCATTTTGTGGAACGGCAGTTCCGCACGCTCCGGGCAGCCTGCGGCTTCCAGCTGGCGAGTCATGGCGGCCGGGTCCACACGGATGCCCATGCTGGAAAGCTCCAGTGCACAGCCCAGCGCTTTGTGCCAGAACAGAATATCGCAGTTCAGCGTCCAGTCATCATAGTCAGGGGCACGGCCATCGTGGCGGATGCCGCTTTTCAGCTGGCCGCCGATCTGCATGATGCAGACGGTGCCATGGGCGCGGGTAAAGGCGTTTTCGCGCTCTTTTGGGGTCAGGTCGGGGTACAGGTCTTCCAGCTCCTGGGTGGTGATAAAGGTCGGCTCACGGGTCAGGCGGATGGCTTTCAGCTCCGGGAACTTCCAGCGCAGCTCGTCCGCAGTGGAGCAAACGGCATCCACAATATCGCGCACGGTTTCCTGCAAAAAGGGCAGGGTGCGGTCCTTCGCGGTGATGACTTTCTCCCAGTCCCACTGGTCTACATAAATGCTGTGCAGGTTGTCAAGCTCTTCGTCGCGGCGGATGGCGTTCATGTCGGTCACAAGGCCCTGGCCGGGGCGGAACCCATACTCAGCAAGGGCATAGCGCTTCCATTTGGCCAGGCTGTGCACAACTTCAGCGCGCTCATCCAGGCAGGGTACATCAAAGCTGACGGGGCGCTCCACGCCGTTCAGATCATCGTTCAGGCCGCTGCCGTTCAAAACAAACAGCGGGGCGGTAACGCGCTTCAGGTGCAGGGCGGCACACAGCTTTTCCTGAAAGATGGTTTTGATGATGCCGATGGCCCGCTGGGTATCGTACAGGCCCAAAAGATCATGATAGTTTTTGGGAATGGACGTTTTGGACATAAATATTCCTCTTTTCCTCTCTACTTGCAGGGCAGCGTATGACTGCACCTTGAGCCGGAACGCCAGGCTGTGACAAATTCCGGCAAATTACACCGCATTTATTATAATCCCTGCGTCCGTCTGCGTCAAACAAAATTCGCCGATGACGTACAGGATATACAGCAAAACTAAAAATAACGGCCCGCACTGCATTTGCAGCCGGGCCATTTGATATTTAGGGCAATACCGCATAATTCTAAGTGCCGATACGGCGAGCGAGGTGCGGTAGCTGCTAGGCCAAAAGCGCAGATAATACTTTGTGTATTATCGAGTATTTTGGCAACGCAGATGCCGTGCCGCAGCCGTCGGAGCGGTGCTTAAGCCGTAAGGCGGGAATTGTGCGGTGTTGCCTTAGTTGGGGTTATGCAGCGGGGCAGGCGTTACGCCTTGGCAAACTGGCTTGCATACAGGTTGGCGTAAAAGCCGCCCCTGGCCAGCAGCTCCTCGTGGGTGCCGCGCTCAATAATGTTGCCGGCTTTCATCACAAGGATCTGATCGGCGTTTTTGATGGTGGAAAGGCGGTGCGCCACAATAAAGCTGGTGCGGCCTTTCATCAGTTCCTCAAAGGCATCCTGAACCAGCACTTCGGTACGGGTATCAATGCTGGAGGTTGCTTCGTCCAGAATCAGGATGGGCGGCTTGCGCAGCATAACACGGGCAATGCAAAGCAGCTGCTTCTGGCCCTGGCTGATGTTGCCGCCGTCCTCGGCAATTACGGTATCATAGCCCTGGGGCAGGCGGCAGATAAAGCTGTGGGCGCGGGCACGCTTGGCGGCGTCGATGATCTCCTCGCGGGTGGCGTCCGGCTTGCCGTAAGCAATGTTATCTGCCACAGTACTGGCTTTCAGCCAGGTTTCCTGCAAGACCATACCCAGGTTGCCGCGCAGCGAATCCCGCGTTACGGTGTCAATGGGGTGGCCGTCCACCTTCAAGATGCCGCCGTTGATCTCGTAAAAGCGCATCAGCAGGTTGACCAGGGTGGTTTTGCCGCAGCCGGTGGGGCCGACCAGGGCAATGCGCTGGCCGGGCTGAACGCGCAGGTTCATGTCTTCAATCAAGGGCACATCCGGCACATAGCGGAACTTGACATGCTCAAACTCCACACTGCCTGCACCGTGGGGCAGGGTAACGGCATCGGGGGCATCGGGCAGGATGGGGGCTTCGTCAATAAAGTCGAACACACGCTGCGCACAGGCCAGGGCGTTCTGCAGCTCGGTCATAACGCCGGAAATATCATTGAACGGCTTGGTGTATTGGTTGGCATAGTTCAGCAGAACCGAAAGCTCGCCGACCGTAATGCCGCCGCCAATGGCAACCAGCGCGCCCACCACGCCGACCGCCGCATACACCAGCGCGTTGACAAAGCGGGTGGCAGGGTTGGTGATGGAGGAAAAGAAGGTGGCCTTTACGCCGCAGATCTGCAGATCTGCGTTGATCTTGTCAAAGCGCTCCTCGGCGCGGCTTTCGTAACCGAAGGCGCGGACAAGATGCTCGTTGCCGATCAGCTCGTCCACCAGACCGGTCAGCTCGGCGCGGGTCTCGCTCTGTACGCGGAACATATCATAGGTATGCTCCGCAATGAACTTTGCCACAAAGATGGAAAGCGGGGTGAGAACCACAACGATCAGGGTAATGCGCCAGTCAATGGAAAGCATAAAGCCCAAAGTGCCCACAATGGTCAGAATGCCGGTGAACAGCTGGGTAAAGCCCATCAACAGGCCGTCACTGAACTGCTCCACATCGGTGTTGATGCGGCTGATGGCGTCGCCGGGCTTGTGGGCATCCATATAGCTCAGGGGTAAAATCTCCATGTGCTGGAACGCCTGCACGCGGATATCGCGCACCACCTGGAAGGTGATGCGGTTGTTCACCATGTTCATCAGCCACTGGCAGATGGAGGTGACACACACGGTAACGCCAAACTGGATGGCAATCTTGCCCAGGGCAGGGAAGTTGACATTGCCCTGGCCCACAATCAGGTCCACGCCGCGGCCCGAAAGAATGGGGGCGTACAGCGTGGTAAGAACGGTAACAGCGGCAAGCAGCAGGGTGAACAGCACCAAACCGCGGTACGGCTGGATCAGCTTTAACACGCGCTGAATGGTGCCTTTACTGCCCCGCAGGGAAACACGCTTTTTCTTTGCATTGCTCATAAGGTCTTTTCCACCTCCTCGCGGCTCAGCTGGCTCAGGCAGATCTCGCGGTAAACATCGCAGGTTTTCAGCAGGTTGGCATGGGTGCCGCTGCCCACCAGATTGCCGTCATCCAGCACCAGAATGCGGTCCGCACGCTGCACAGCGGAAGCACGCTGGGAAACAATAAATACCGTCATGCCATGGGTCTGCTCTTTCAGCGCTTTGCGCAAAGCAGCGTCCGTGGCAAAATCCAGGGCGGAGGAACTGTCGTCCAAAATCAGTACCTGGGGGTGAGGCACCAGCGCGCGGGCAATGGTCAGGCGCTGGCGCTGGCCGCCGCTGAAATTGCGCCCGGCGGTCTCCACCGGTTCATCCAGCCCTTTGGGCTTGCCGCGCACAAAGTCCGCCGCCTGGGCAATCTCCAGGGCCTGCCAGATCTGCTCATCGGTGGCATCGGGGCAGGCCCATTGCATGTTGTCCCGGATGGTGCCGGTAAACAGCACGGCGCGCTGCGGCACAATGCCGATCATCTGGCGCAGCTGGGCAAAGCCGTACTGCTGCACGGCATGGCCAAACAGATCAACGCTGCCGCTGGTGCAGTCATAAAAGCGGGGAATCAGGTTGATCAGGGTGGATTTGCCGCTGCCCGTGCCGCCGATCACGCCGATGGTCTGGCCGTTCTGGGCGGCAAAGCTGATGTCCGTCAGGCTGGGGGCACCGGCACCGTGGTAGGTAAAGCCCACATGGTCAAATGCAACGGCCGGGGCGCCCGCTGCCGGGGCAAGGGCGGCCGCGGCGGGGTCGGTCATCGTGGATTTGGTGTTCAGAATCTCCGAAACACGGATGCCGCTGGCCAGTGCGCGGGTGACAGAAACCACCAGATCGGCAATGCGCAGCAGGTTGATAAGGATCTGGTTCATATAGTTGATTAGGGCAATGATCTCGCCCTGGGTCAGCGCGCCGCTGTTTACCTGCAGCCCGCCGCGCATCAGGATGGCGATTACGCCCAGGTTGACGATGAGATAGGTCAGCGGGGTCATCAAAGCGGAAATGCGCCCGGCGGTCAGCTGGAAAGTTTTCAGTTTGTCGTTCACGGCGGTAAAATCCGCAATTTCGTCATCCTGCCGTGCAAAGGCGCGCACCACGCGGGCACCCACATAATTTTCGCGGGTCAGCAGGGTCACTTTGTCCAGCGTATTCTGGGCGGCGCGGTACTGGGGCACCGTCACCCGCATGATCAGCCAGACCACCAGTGAGATGGCCAGCGTGACCAGCACGAACCAGAACCCCATGGTGGGGCTGATGACAAACGCCAGAATCAGCGCGCCGATGACAATAAACGGGCAGCGCAGCAAAAGGCGCAGCGTCATGTTTACGCCGTTTTGCAGCTGGTTCACATCGCTGGTGATGCGGGTGACCAGCGTGGGCGTGCCGATGCCGTCCAGCTCCGTGTAAGAGAGGGTATCAATGTGGCGGAACAGCGCCCCGCGCAGCGCCGTGCCATAGCCCAGCGCGGCCTTGGCGGCAAAATACTGCGCCGTCAGGCTGGATGCCATACCCACAACCGCAAGCAGCACCATCAAGCCGCACTGCTTGCCAATATAAGCCAAATCCCCGTTTTTGATGCCCACATCAATGATGTTGGCCACCACAAGGGGAACCAACAGCTCAAAGCAGGCTTCCAGCATTTTGAACAGCGGGGCAAGGATGGATTCTTTCTCGTATCCTTTCAAAAACCGCAGCATGTTCCGCATGAACGCACCAACCTTTTTGTAATATCAAATTATATGCCTAAGGCAACACCGCACAATTCCCGCCTGACGGCTTAAGCACCGCTCCGGCAGCTGCGGCACCTCGCTCGCCGTATCGGCACTTAGAATTATGCGGTATTGCCCTAAAACAGAGCATACTTTTTAATCATACAACAGATGCGTCTAAATGCCAAGTTGAAAAACGCAATACAACCAATGAAACCAATATTTTTTGCGGCCAGCCACAAAAACAGGCCGGATGGCAGCGCCTTGCCCGGTTTCGATGATTATTTGCACCCTGCCCGCCTATACTTGCAGTGGGGTAACCCGCAACGCTGCAACATGTAGGAGGGCAGAGGTCACTATGTTTTATTATCATAAAGGTTTAACCCGCGCCGCACGGCGCACCGTCGCCACCGCGATCACCATCGCAGGCCGGCAGGGGTGTACGGCGGTGGATACCGGGCACCTGCTGCTTGCCATGCTGCAAACCGGGCGGGGCACTGCGGTGGAGTTTCTGCGCCGCAAACAGATCACGGTAACGGCACTTTCGGCCTGTGCCTCCCAGCGGGCCTGCACGGGCCGCCCGCTGCACCTGCGCGGCCGGGACCTTGCGCCCGAAAGCCGCAAGGCGCTGGAATTCGCTGTTCTGGGGGCCCATGCCGCCCGCGTGAACAAAGCGGAGAACGAACACCTGCTCTGTGCCATGCTGGAAGATACCGCCTGCACGGCCAGCGTGTGGCTGGCGGGCCTTGGGCTGGAAGTTCCACGCGCCGCGCGGGAATGCCGCCAGCTTTCCGGCCAGCTGGTTTTGCCCAGCAGCCCCCGCATGAGCAGTACCCGCGGCAGCCGCCCCAGTGAGAAATATGGCCGTGACCTGACCCGCCTTGCGCAGGAAGGCCAGCTGGACCCCGTACTTTGCCGGGATGATGAGCTGGAACGCATGATCGAAATTTTGTGCCGCCGCCAAAAGAATAACCCATGCCTTTTGGGGGAGCCGGGCGTGGGCAAAAGCGCCCTGGCCGAAGCCCTGGCCCAGCGCATTGCCGCCGGGCAGGTAACGCCCAGCTTAAAGGGCAAGCGGGTGCTGGCGCTGGATATGGCGTCCATGGTGGCGGGCACCAAGTACCGCGGCGATTTTGAGGAGCGGTTCAAAAACCTGCTGGAAGAGCTTTACCGCGACCGTTCCACCATTCTGTTTATTGACGAGATCCATGTGATCGCCGGGGCCGGTGCGGCGGAAGGCGCGATCGATGCGGCCAGTATCTTAAAGCCGATGCTGGCCCGCGGGGAAATCCAGCTCATCGGTGCGACCACACCGGAGGAATACCGCAAGACCATCCAGAAGGACTCCGCCCTTGACCGCCGCTTTGGCATGGTGAATATTGAGGAACCGGCCCCACAGCAGGCGGAAAAAATTTTAACCGGCCTGATGCCCCGGTATGAGCGCTACCACGGGGTGCGCATCCCGCAGGAGGCGATCCGCGCCGCGGTGGAGCTGAGCGTGCGCTACCTGCCGGGGCGCTACCTGCCGGACAAGGCCATTGACCTGTTGGACGAAGCCGCCGCGGCGCTGCGGATTTCGGGCGGGGAGCAATCCATGCTGCCAGGCAGCAAAATGCCGGTGCTGACCTCGGCGGAAATTGCCAAGGTGGTGGGCAAGGCCAGCGGCGTGCCCGCCGAGCGGGTAGGGGAGGCGGAGCGTGTGCGCTTGGACCAGCTGGAAGCCCGCCTTGCCGCGCAGGTGATTGGTCAGCCGCGCGCGGTGCATGCCGTGGCGGCGGCTATCCGGCGCAGCCGCACCGGCCTGCGGGAAGCTGGCCGCCCCATTGGCGCAATGCTGTTTTTAGGCCCCACTGGCGTAGGCAAAACCCAACTGGCCCGTACCCTGGCCCAAAGCTGGTTTGGCAGCGAAAAAGCCCTGCTGCGGTTTGATATGAGCGAATATATGGAGCAGCACACGGTGGCACGGCTGATCGGCGCACCGCCGGGCTATGTGGGGCACGATGAGGGCGGCCAGCTGACCGAAGCCGTGCGCCGCCGCCCCTACAGCGTGGTGCTGTTTGATGAAATTGAAAAGGCCCACAGCGATATCCAGAATATTCTGCTGCAGATTTTGGAAGATGGCACCCTGACCGATGCCCAGGGGCGCAAGGCGGATTTTTCCAACACGATTATTCTGCTCACCTCCAACCTGGGGGCGCGCTGCCTGGCGGGGCAGGCCAGCCCGCTGGGCTTCGGCGCTGCCGCCGAAGAAACCGCCCGCCGCGGCAAAAAGGCATTACAGGAAGCCAAAGATTATTTCCGCCCGGAGCTGATGGGCCGCCTGGACGATGTGGTGCTGTTCGACCCGCTTGGCCCCGCCCAGCTGGCCGCGATCGCGGATCGCCTGCTCTGCGAGCTGGAAGAACGCGCCGCCCGCCAGGGCTACACCCTGCGCCATACCCCGGCGGCTGCCGCGGCGCTGGCAGGTGATACCGTACCCGCCTATGGTGCGCGGGAGCTGCGCCGCAAGGTGAGCCGCGCCGTGGAGCAGGCCCTGGCCGACCGCATTGCCGCCGGTACCGCCCGCCCCGGCGTGCTGTTTGTGGCGGATGCCGCTCCGGACGGACACATTACCCTGACAATGGGGGATGTGGCGGCGTGCGCATCGTGAGATAGTGGGTAGTGGTCAGTGGACAGGGAGCAGTGCAGGCAGCCCGGCGAGCCGATGGCGAGCATCGGCCCCTACAAATGGGGTTTAGGGGTGTTGCAAAATATAATGTGCAGTCGGCAAGGTTTCTCCGCGGCGGTTGGCCTCCGAAACGCGCCTGCGGGCGCAGCGCCCTACGGATATTTTGCAAGTTAGGGCAATACCGCATAATTCTAAGTGCCGCAGCCGCCGGAGCGGTGCTTAAGCCGTAAGGCGGGAATTATGCGGTGTTGCCTTAAATGCAATCCAAAAATAAAAACGGAATACACCAACAAAAAATCTGCCCGCTTCCCCGCATCATACCGGGAAAACAGGCAGATATTATTATTTTATGGGATAATAGCGTCTATATAGCGATAACGGCGTGGTGGCGCAGCATAAATTTTACGCCTTGCCCACCATCATATCACAGGCTTTGTACAGATCGCCGCAGCTCATGCAAACCACAAGGTCGCCTTCGCGGGCGTTCTGCTTGACCCAGTTGGCAGCGCTTTCCAGCCCGTCAACCACAATGCTGCCGGGAATCTTGGCAGCCAGGTCCTCGCTCTTCACACTGCCGTCGTCAACCTCGCGGCTGCCCATGATCGGCAGCAGCACGCACTGGTCGGCCTGGCGCAGCACGGCAGCAAAGTCATCCATCAGGGCTTTGGTGCGGCTGTAGGTGAACGGCTGGTGCACAGCGATAATGCGCTTGTAGCCCATCTTTTTGGCGGTTGCCATGGTGGCGGCAAGCTCGGTGGGGTGGTGGGCATAATCATCTACCACGGGGGCACCGTTGCATTCGCCCTTAATCTCAAACCGGCGGCCGGTGCCGTGAAACTCTGCCGCGGCGCGCTCGGCATCGGCGGGTTGCAGGCCCAGCGGGCGCACGCAGCAGCACATGGCCAGCGCATTGTAAATGTTGTGGTAGCCCGGAACACCCAGCTTGATGTGGGCAAACTGCTCGCCCAGCTCCAGAACGTCAAATTCATAGAAACCGGGGCGGTATTCCTGAATGTTCACTGCGCGGAAGCGGGCTTCCTCATTCATGCCGAAAGAGAACACCGGGCGGTCAATGGAGTTGACCACATCCACCGTGTTGCGGTCGTCCATGTTGAACACGACCGTGCGGGAAAGCAGGGCAAACTTCTGGAACGCCATCTTCAGGCGGCCCATCGTGCCGTAATACTCCAGGTGATCGTTATCAATGTTCAAAATAACGCCCATAAACGGGGTCAGATGCAGGAAGGTCTCACTGTATTCGCAGGCTTCGATCACAACGTCATCGCCGTGGCCAGCTTTGCCGTAACCGCCGATCAGTGGCAGCTTGCCGCCGATTACGGCGGCGGGGTCTTTGCCGGCCAGTTCCAGCATGGTCGTGATCATGCCGGTGGTGGTGGTTTTGCCGTGGGTGCCGGAAACGCAGACGCTGTGGGAATACATGCGGCTGACATAACCCAGCATCACGCTGCGCTCCACGGCGGGAATGCCGCGGGCGCGGGCAGCTTTCAGCTCAGGGTTTTCATCATGGATGGCGGCGCTGTAAACCACCAGCTGGGCATCGCCCAAATGGGCGGCGTCATGCTCCAGATATACTGTCACGCCCATGGCGCGCTCGGCTTTGGTGATCTTGGTTTCTTCCACATCGCTGCCGGAAATGGTCAGCCCGCGGCTGTGCAGGATCTGGATCAGGGGATAGGTTCCGGAACCGCCGCAGCCGATAAAATGCACATGCTGCACACCATCAAGCAAATGGGGATTATAGCTGTCGATAAAAGACATAAGTTTCACCTCAAAAAAATCAGGCGCAGCCGCAGCTGCCAGCCTGGCAATCAGTTCGTTTGGCGCATGGCGCTATGATTTTTATATTATAAAGGTTTTTCGCTGCAAAATAAACACTTTTTTGAAAATTTCTGCTATAATAACCAAAAATGTCAGCCCAAAGGCATCCAGGAGGTACCCAATGAAACATCACCTTTTTGTTTGGGGCACTAACCCGCAGCCGTTCCGCGGCAAGGCGGACAGCAGCATCGTGCTGCCCATCAGTGTGGAAGAAATGGCCCGCATTGGCATTCCAGCGCGCAAAATTCCCCGCGTGCGGGAAGAATTGCAGCGCCTGATTGCAGCGGACCCCGCGCTGCGGGACCGCAAAATGGTGCTGCAGCTGGCCAGGCAGATTGCGGCTGAAATTTTGTGACATGCAGAGAGCATTGATATAAGGCAACACCGCACAATTCCCGCCTTGCGGCTTAAGCACCGCTCCGGCAGCTGCGGCACGGCATCTGCGTTGCCAAAATGCTCGATAATGTCGGGTTGCGGTACCCGCATCGTGCTTCGGGGGCAAAAGCCCCTCGCACTCTGCGACCGCTGCCCCTGCTTCGGTTCGCTGTTTCCGCCACTGGCGGCGCTCACCTTTGCAGCATCCAGTATTATCTGCGCTTTTGGCTTGGCATCTGCCGCACCTCGCTCGCCGTATCGGCACTTGGAATTATGCGGTGTTGCCATAATTCAGCAGTTGTGCCAAATTTGTTCCGGCTTTTTTGGCGGCAGTGTTGCCACTGCCCGCGGCCCGTGCTATAATAAAGGCCTGACGGCGCACCGTGCGCCGGTTAAATCGCTTTGTGTGGCAGCCAGCCATGCGGAAGGAGTTAGAAAATGAAGAACAGCGAAAAGACCCTGGACATGATCGTCAACCTGTGCAAAAACCGTGGTTTCATCTACCCTGGCAGCGAAATTTACGGCGGCCTTGCCAACAGCTGGGACTATGGCCCCCTGGGCGTTGAGTTCAAAAACAACGTCAAAAAAGCATGGATGAAAAAGTTTGTGCAGGAAAGCCCCTACAACGTCGGCCTGGATGCCGCTATCCTGATGAACCCGCAGACCTGGGTCACCACCGGCCATGTGGGCAACTTCAGCGACCCGCTGGTGGACTGCCGCGCCTGCAAGAGCCGCAACCGTGCGGACAAGCTGATTGCCGACTGCGAGCAGGGCCAGAACGTGGATGTGGACGGCATGACCTTTGACCAGATGGATGAATTTATTGCCACCCATCCTGAAGTTGTCTGCCCTGTGTGCGGCAAGCATGACTTTACCCCCATCCGCAAGTTTAACCTGATGTTCAAAACGGCCATCGGCGTAACCGAGGATTCTTCCTCTACCTGCTATCTGCGCCCCGAAACCGCACAGGGCATTTTCGTCAACTTTGCCAACATCCAGCGTACCACCCGCCGCAAGCTGCCGTTTGGCGTCTGCCAGGTGGGCAAGGCGTTCCGCAATGAGATCACGCCGGGCAACTTCACCTTCCGTACCCGCGAGTTCGAACAGATGGAATGCGAGTTCTTCTGCAAGCCGGGCACCGACCTGGATTGGTTCGCCTACTGGAAAGATTACTGCGAAAAGTGGCTGTTGTCCTTGGGCATCAACAAGGAAAACCTGCGCCTGCGCGACCATGAGCCTGCCGAGCTGGCTTTCTACAGCCGCGCCACCACCGATATCGAGTACGCTTTCCCGTTCACCGACTGGGGCGAGCTGTGGGGCATTGCAGACCGTACCAATTACGATCTGGGCCGCCATCAGGAAGCATCCGGCAAGAGCCTGGAATATTTTGACCCCGAAACCAACGAGCATTACATTCCTTATGTCATTGAGCCTTCCCTGGGCTGTGACCGTGTGGCACTGGCTTTCCTGTGCGAAGCTTATGATGAAGAGCATCTGACAGACTCCAAGGGCAAGGAGGATGTGCGCACCGTGCTGCACCTGCATCCGTTCCTGGCACCGTTCAAGTGCGCTGTGCTGCCTCTGTCCAAAAAGCTGGGCGATAAGGCCATGGAGATCCGCAACGAGCTGGCCAAGGACTTTATGGTGGATTACGACGATGCCGGTTCCATCGGCAAGCGTTACCGCCGCCAGGATGAGATCGGCACCCCGCTGTGCATCACCGTGGACTTCCAGACTGTCGGCGATGACAAGGTGGAAGCCGATAACTGCGTGACCGTGCGTGACCGCGACACCATGGAGCAGATCCGTATGCCCATCAGCGAGCTGAAAGAATACATTGCCAAGAAGGTTGCTTTCTAAGCGATTTAGGGCAATTTGAAAACTTAACACTGCTGAATCACCAATAAAATGCAAATACCCGTACAGCCTGAAAGCTGTACGGGTATTTTTGGTTAAGGCAACACCGCACAATTCCCGCCTTACGGCTTAAGCACCGCTTCGGCGGCTGCGGCACGGCATCTGCGTTGCCAAAATGCTCGATAA
>NZ_PSQF01000064.1:0-15722 GCF_003324125.1 Subdoligranulum sp. APC924/74
TTATCGAGCATTTTGGCAACGCAGATGCCGTGCCGCAGCCGCCGGAGCGGTGCTTAAGCCGTAAGGCGGGAATTGTGCGGTGTTGCCTTAGAGAACCATGATGAAAAATAAGGATAGGCGAATGTTGCGGTTTCTGTTTGTTCCTCTGATTCTTGAAAAAGATGTAGGATGAAACAGTCTTCCTCATTTATTGCTGTATTCCAGAGAGTTTTCAAATGGCTGACAGCTTTTCACCATACCCGTTCCATTTTTGCGCTTGCCATACAATCGAAAAACTGCTATAGTGAGTTACAAGAACAGCAGACCGAGTAAATCGGTTGCGCCTTACACGATTCAAAAGGAGCTGAAATTATTATGGAAGGTGCTTACTATAACGGGCAATATTTGAACAGACTGGAACGGCTTGGATATTCGCAGGCCGAAATTGACAACAAGCTGGAAAGCACATTTGAGGAGATGTTCTATGGTCCGGAGGGGGTTCGCCTTTGCCATTGTGCCGGACCTGACATGATGTACATAGAGGATACGGGGAACCATGACGTCCGTACCGAGGGCATGTCCTACGCAATGATGTTCTGCGTACAAATGAATCGCCAGAAGGAATTCGACTGCCTGTGGCGATGGGTCGTGACCCACATGTACCTCACCGAAGGGGAAAACGCCGGCTATTTTGCCTGGTCCTGTCATACTGACGGCAGCAAAAATTCCGATGGACCCGCCCCTGACGGCGAAGAATTTTTTGCCATGTCCCTGTTTTTTGCGGCCAACCGCTGGGGTTCCGGCGAAGGGGTACTGGATTACGCTTCCTGGGCACGGCGCATCTTGCACGCATGTGTACACAAAGGCGAAGAAGCCGGTTCCGGATTTCCCATGTGGAACCCCGAAAACCATCTCATCAAATTCATTCCCAACTGTGAATTTACCGATCCCTCTTATCATTTGCCGCATTTCTATGAACTTTTTGCTCTGTGGAGCGACGAATGCGACCGTCCTTTCTGGCATGCAGCCGCAGCGGCCAGCCGCCAGTACCTGCGCAAAGCCTGCCACGCCCGTACCGGATTGAGTGCCGAATATGCCGAGTACGACGGCCGCCCGCATCGGGGTGATCAGCCGGACCGTCACGACTGGTTCTTCAGCGATGCATACCGCACGTTGGGCAACATTGCTTTGGATGCCCAATGGTTCGGGGACAAAGACGGTTGGGCCCAAGAAACAGCTGCACATATTCAGCAATTTTTTGAAGAAAAGGAACACGGGCAAACAAACGGCATCTATCTGATCGACGGCACACCCGTTGAAGGAAATGCTCTGCATCCTGTAGGGCTTCTGGCTACCATTGCGCAGGGTTCCCTGATTCTGGATGACGCCTGCGCGGATGAATGGCTCCGCCGGTTCTTTAGCACTCCGCTCCGTTCCGGACCGCGGCGTTATTATGACAATTGCCTGTATCTTTTTGCGCTGCTTGCTTTAAGCGGGCATTACCGCATCTGGTTCCCGCAAGAAGCAACGGTATAATGTACCTTTGTGCCTGTTGAAATTCACTGGGATGGCCTGAGCAAGTTTACTTCCATCACCGGTCAGGTGCTTAGCGGTGATGGTGCCGGCGCGGCTGCCTACAATACGTTCGATAATCCCCATCAAGTCGAGCCGAAGCCGTTGACAAACATAACTGTTGGTACCAACAGCTTTGCTTCCCTCTTGCCCGCATGCAGCGTTGCCGCCTTTACGCTGAAAGCCTGATTTCCAGACCAAAGCAAAAGAGCGCCGGAGATGACTTCCGCGCTCTTTTGCTTTTTTCTATGCCGTCAAACGGTTACTTTTTGCCGTCTGAATTCTCCGTAGTATCCTGAGACTGCTCCTGATTTATCTGAGAAGAGTACTGCTCTGAGCACTTCATGAAAACGTCATTTAAAACAAATGCATTTGCATAAGCGATCGAAGAGAACCCCAGCGCAAACCACAAAAACAATCCATAGCGCAATGTGGTCTGTGTATACAGGGTCAATGCTACACATGCGCCTATCAACAACAACATGGAAAAGGTTTTGGGCAAAGAGGTCACAGACATGATAAACGCATTCCGTATGGTACCTAAAACCGTATTGTTGAATCTTGCAAGCAGCGGGAAAGCATATACGAAGGTCATCATATAAGCGATTGCTGCCACGGGAATCAAAATCTTAAAGCTGCTGTTTTGGAAATTCCCGGAATGCCATAGAAGATAGATATCATAGCCCAGAAATCCCCCTGCGGCCCCAAAAAGAATTCCCATCAGTACGCCCTGGCGGAAATTTGCCCGGAATGACTTGAAAAAATTGCCGACCACCGGAGTGCCGTCTTTTTCACCCGCCATTTTTGTGGTGACATAATGTAAAGCCGTGATGGCAGGGCCAATGGTAACCACCGGAATGCAGCAAACCAGGAACAGCAGATTCAGGACAATAAGATCCCACACAACGCCCAGGGCGCGCATCAGGGGGCTGTCCGGATTAAAAACGCCTCTCAATGAGTTCTCCTCCTTTTTTTCAGAATGTAAATATTCACAAAAAACAGCGATTCAGATTGTGCACTATTATTTGATTGACAATGGTTCTGTGGCTGAATTATACTGATACTGGCATTATACTTTGCACCGCTAAAAATAGCAAGGTCATTTTGCAACATTCACCGGTAAGGAGCTTTGTATGAACCGGTTTCATCATGTCAGAATCAAGCTGGAAAGTTTTCTCAATAACTTAAGCCTGAAGAAAAAACTTAGATATCTTTATTTTTTATGTATTCTGGTCCCCATATTTTTGACCGATATTGTAATTTTACATGCATTAACCAAGAACGAGCATGCCGAGCAGCTGCACCAGATGGAAAAAATAGCCAAATCAGTGCAGTCGATGCTTTCCGCCGCCACAGAAGATTCCGCGCTGATTTCTACCAGCCTGTATATGGATAACTCCCTTCAGGATTTTGTGAGCCGGCAATATGCCAGTCCCCAGGACTATTTTTCAAGTTACCGAGAATACATCCACAATTCTTTGCTGCAGGGTGTTTCCCGGATCACAAATTCTGTCATACGGGTGTATGCAGACAATGAAACCCTGATAAACGGCAGTGAATTTGCACGGTTATCCACCGTTTCGCAGGAGCCCTGGTATCAGCAGTATACTGCGGATGGCTACAGCCCGCGGCTTCTTTTTTCTTATGATGAAACAGATGGGCGCCAGGTGTTGTTTTTACGTGGGATGAATGGCCTTTACAGCAATAAGGCGGAGTGCCTTTTGTGTATTGAAATCAATTACAGCACGCTGGACCGCGATTTCCAGAACATGGGGTATAACGATTCAGTTTATGTATGCAGCGGTAACCGGATTTTGCTTACGAACGCAATGCCCAATTATCGTTGGCAGCCTTATGACACATTCTCCCCGTCTGATTCGGTAGGCTTGTCCCAGCATTTTACCCTTTACGGGGAAGATCTGGACATCTATGTGATGGAACCAAGCGGCAACGTTTTAGCCCTGATTCGCCAAAACATCCATATCCTGATCCTGCTGCTGATCCTGAACATTATTCCCCCGCAGCTTTTGATGAATCTGCTGGAGAATTCCATTACTTCTCGTCTTTCCCGTCTGGAAAAAGTCTTCAACCAGATAGACAGCGACGTGTTGATCAAGATTTCCGGGCCAAGCGGTCAAGATGAGATCGGCCGTCTGATGGACAACTACAACCGCATGGCTGACCGGATGAACAGCCTGATTGACACCGCCTACCGATGCCGACTGAAAGAGCAGAAGATGGATATTGCCCGGCAGAACGCAGAGCTGATGGCTTTATACAGCCAAATCAATCCCCATTTTCTGTTCAACGCACTGGAAAGCATCCGTATGCACAGCATCCTGAAAAAAGAAGAAGAAACCGCCGATATGATACAGAAATTGGCCATAATGGTGCGCCAAAACGTGGATTGGTCCTCGGATTCCAATACCATTAAGCGTGAGCTGGCGTTTGTTGAAGCGTACCTGTCCTTGCAAAAATATCGCTTCGGGGAGCGCCTTTCGTATCAAATCAATGCGCAGGAAGATTGCCAGAACATCCTGGTTCCGAAATTGACCATTACCACCTTTGTGGAAAATGCCTGTGTGCACGGTATTGAAGCAAAATCTTTTCCCGGTTGGATTTTTGTACGCGTGTATACAGAAAACGATGCGCTTTGCATGGAAATTGAAGATACCGGTGGCGGTATGGACGAGGCCGAGGTAGAACGTATTCAAGACCGGATGCGCAACGCCAGCCTGAAAATGTTAAAAGAAAAAGGACGCGTAGGCATGGTGAACACCTGCCTGCGCATCCGCATGATGACGGAGGATACTGCACAGTTCTCGGTGGAAAGCGAGCCAGGCATTGGAACACTTGTTTCGATTCGGTTTCCTCTGAACAAAGCAATAAGGGCGGAGTGACATGTTAAAAGTTATTATCGTAGATGATGAGCAGTTTATTGCGCAAGGTTTGCAGGCGTTGATTGACTGGAACGCCGCAGGCTATGAAGTGGCTGCCGTTTTGTCTGACGGACAGGAGGCTTTGGAGTACATAAAAAAGTTACCCGTTGACCTTGTCATCACCGACGTTATGATGCCAAAAATGACCGGACTTGAATTACTGGAAACTGTTCGCCGGGAGAATCTTTCCAACGCCGGTTTCGTGATTCTGAGCGGATACAGTGAGTTTTCCTATGCTCAAAAAGCGCTGCGCTACGGGTGTATCGACTATCTTCTCAAACCGGTGGAAAAGCAAGATCTGTTATCCATTCTCAGCAAATACAATAACATCTCGCAAAACAGCAAAATGGAGGAGCAGTACGAACTGGCCTATCAGGCCCGGTGTTTGATCTCGTTGCTGTTCGGCAAATATGATCCCCACGGCGTGGATTATCTGCATAAGCATCTGGATTTTTCGGACGGCGTTCGTTACATTGAAATTTCCGCTTGCCATTCTTCGGACAACGAAGATGACGATGATGAGAACCACTTCCGTATGGTGCAGCGTGACCTGTACCAAAGCTGTGCGCAAATTTTAGGCGAGGACCGGAGCCGGTGTTTCTGTGACGCTTCGTTAGATCGCGTTGGGTATGGGATTGCTTTTGTTTACAGCGGTGCGCTTGCCCGAAATGCCGGCTGTTCCGAAACACAGTATATCCAGGATTTTTATAAGAAATTGGGTGTTTCGACACAACACGAATTGCGATTTCTGGTTGGCAAAAAAGTGGACGATATCACCACTGTTTCTGAATCGTATGATACCGTCTGCGGGCTGAAAAACCTTTGCGCCTTCCGCCAGCCAAAATCGATCTATTATTACGAGGAAGAGTTATCGGTTCCGCAAGAAAGAGCCGTTTTGTGCAAAGATACCCTGGATCAGTTGATTACCGCCATTGAACTGAATGAGCAGGAACGCATCGGCTCCGAAATAGACGATTTGTTTGCCGAAATGCAGCAGCGTGGCGTACATGACAAAGATATCAACCTGAACTTAAATTATCTTTTGTTCCGGCTTATGCATCTTGCATCCAATTTGGACAACGAAGCCAACCAGAAGGAAATGCTGCAATTTATCAGCGCGCAGTCTTTCCGGGAAGGAATTTCCCGCGGGAGCCGACAGCATCTGTTCCGCTTTGCACGCGAGTATGCAGACTACCTTTCCCTTCTGCGAAAAAATATCTCCATCGATATTTTGGATTCTATCGACAAGGAAATCCAGGAACACTACTCGGAAAACCTGACGTTGCAGGGCTTTGGCAAAAAATACTATATCAACAGTGCATACTTAGGGCAAATCTTCCGCAAAAAATACGGGCAGTCCTTTAAAAACTATTTGTGTTCTTACCGTATTAACGAAGCGTGCCGCCAGTTATTGTACACAAACAAGCAGATCGGCCGCATTGCCGAAGATGTGGGCTATAAAGATGTGGATTATTTCCTTTGCAAATTTATCGAGCTGAAAGGCTGTACGCCTTCCCATTTTCGGAAGAGCAAAACCGAGAAACCACATTCTGAATTTCCCGGGAAATAATTCACACCAGAATAATCATACACTTGCTTTTCGTTTTTTGCATTCTTAAAAAACAACGATAAGCCAAACAAAAGTGCAGGCATGTTGCCTTCCAAAATACTTCAAGGATGGGGGACTGCCTGTCTTTTTTGTATCATTGTTTCGCTGTTTAGCGCGATTTCCTCTTCCGTTGAATTTGCAAAGCTATAATTTTCAGGGGTTTTTACTGGAATTTGTCGGTTGTGTAAAACATTTTTGGTATATATACTTAAATCAGGGAAACCCGCAAGGGCGGAAAATCTATCTACAGGAGGCCAATTATGAAAGTAAAATTGTGGCGGCGCGCATTTGCGGCAAGTATGTCCGCGGTCATGCTGCTGGGCTTAACGGCATGTGGCGGTTCTAATTCCACCGAATCGTCCGATGGGATCAAAACATTTACGATGTTTACCGCAATGCCCGGTTCCGAAATCAATGATGACAACGATGTTATGAACATCATTGCCGAAAAGACCGGTGCCAAACTGAAAGAGACCTGGCTGACCGGCCAGACCGACGCAGAAGCCATCGGCACAATCATCGCGGGCGGTGAGTATCCGGACTTCATCAATGGCGGCGATGCCATGATGTCTCTTTACGATGCAGGCGTCCTGGTGCCTTGGGATGATTACCTGGAAAAGTATCCCAACCTGAAAGAGATGTACACCGACGAAGAGTGGGACAACTTCCGCCAGGAGGACGGCAAAATCTATTGGGCCAACGTATTCCAGAACACCTATGGCGAAGATCGTGCCACCACCCATAACGATGAAGCCTTCTGGATTCAGGCGCGTGTTCTGGAATGGGCCGGTTACCCCGAAATCAAAACCCTGGACCAGTATTTCGATCTGCTGGAAAGCTATGCCGATGCCAACCCCACCATGGCAAACGGTACCAAGAACATTCCCTACACGGCACTTTGCGAAGACTGGCGCTATTTCTGCATCGAGAATGCACCCCAGTTCCTTGATGGGTATCCCAACGATGGCTCTGTCATTGTAGACAAGGATACGATGCAGGTGGTTGACTACAATACCACGCCTACTGCCAAGAGGTATTTCCAGAAATTGAACGAAGAATACCAGAAAGGCTACGTGGACGTAGAATTCGCCACCCAGACCTACGATGAATACATCGCCAAGCTTTCCACCGGCGCTGTGCTGGGCATGTGCGACCAGTGGTGGGACTTCGCGAACAATGTCAATGATGTTTTCAAACAGCAGGGTTTGGACGAGCAGGGCTGCAACTACGTTCCGCTGGGCCTGACCATTGACGAAGGAATGGAAAACCGCTGGCACACCTACGCCGATACCCTGAACAATTCCAGCGGCGTGGCCGTTACCACCAGCTGCTCCGATATTGACGCTGCATTTAAGTTTATGAACGATCTGCTGGATCAGGAAATCCACGATCTTCGCTTCTGGGGCGTTGAAGGTGAGGATTACCTGGTTGATGAAAACGGCCTGTATTACCGCACCGATGAAATGCGGACGAAATGCGCGGATCCCACCTACAAGGCCTCACACCTGTGCAGCTATTCCTACATGCCGCAGTGGCTGGGCACCAGCCGGGACGGCAAGAACGCCATGAAGCCCGAGCAGCAGACAAGCGAATTCCTGGACGGCCTGTCCACCCCCCTGCAGAAAGTGTTTGCTGCCTACGGCGTAGACAGCTACGTCGATATGATCGGTTCTGTGAAAGAAGAAGAGGGCCCCTGGTTCCCGATGTATTCTTACTCCGGTTCAATGACTACCGCAACCCCCGGTGGTGTTGCCTGGGTCAAGATGGGCGAAGTCAAACACGAATGGCTGCCCAAAGTTGTTATGGCGCCTGATTTTGAAAGCACCTGGAATCAATACATGACTGCGTACAACGCAGCCAATCCGCAGGATTTCTTGGCAGAAATGCAAACTGAGCTTGAGCGCCGTGCCGGTCTTTGATGCCCGTTATTGCAGGCGACATAGACGTTGACACATACAAGTGGCCACGGTTGCACGGTGTAGCTGTGGCCACTTTTTTATGAAATGCATTCAACCCGCAAGCTCCTTAAACGTTAGTTTGCAACACATGATTCGCCATACACGTTCCTTAGGAGGACTCTCCAATGAAAAATCCATCAAAGCGTATTACATGGAAAGAGATTTCACGCCAGAAATTTCTGATGGTCTGTGCGGCTATCTTTTTTGTATACGGCATCGTATTTTATTATGTTCCACTGGCAGGCTGGGTAATGGCCTTTCAGGACTACAAACCCAAAGACGGCCTCTTCGGATCTAAATTCGTAGGACTGGAAAAGTTTAAATTCCTGTTCTCTGACGACGTCTTTTTGCGTGATATCCGTAACACTCTGGCCATGGGCGTTCTCAATCTGGTGACCACCTTTTTAATGGCCATTATCTTCGCCATCCTGCTGAACGAAGTACGCAACATGTTCGGCAAAAAGCTTGTTCAAACGGTTTCCTATCTGCCCCACTTCCTTTCCTGGATCGTTGTCACCGGTATTCTGCACGATGCGCTGTCTTCCACCGGTATCATCAATGAGATGCTGGTGAACCTGGGCATTCTGAATTCGCCCATCAACTTCTTCGCCAATCCGGGTTATTTTTGGCCAATCGTTGCATTTGCCAATGTTTGGAAGGAAACCGGCTGGAATGCCATTGTCTACCTTGCCGCCATTACCTCCATCGATCCCAGCCTGTATGAGGCAGCCACTTTGGATGGTGCCGGCCGGTGGGGCAAAATCTGGCACGTCACGCTTCCTGGCATCAAGTCCACCATTATGATTCTGCTGATCATGAATATTGGCAACGTATTGAATGCAGGCTTTGAAGTCCAGTATCTGCTTGGCAACGGCCTGGTCAAGAGTGTTTCGGAAACCATTGATATCTACACCTTGACTTGGGGCATCAGCCAGAACGATTATTCTTTGGGTACTGCAGCCGGTATCTTCAAGAGCGTCGTTGCAATTATTCTGATTCTCGGCGCAAACTGGATTGCCAAACGTGCCGGTGAAGACAGATTGTTCTAAGGGGAGGGTACACATGAAAATCAAATCATCCACCATGGACAAAGTCTTTGTTACCTGCAATACCATTTTCCTGGTTTTGTTCGTCACCATTACGCTGTATCCTGTTCTGAACACGGTGGCGCTTTCTTTCAACGACGGTGTCGACGCCGTACGCGGTGGCATCCATCTGTGGCCGCGCATCTTTACGCTCTCGAACTATAAAACGGTTCTGCATCAGCAGAACATCCTCACCGGTGCAGTGGTTTCGGTGGCCAGAACTGTGTTGGGAACCATCTTCGCCCTGGTAACGAACGCACTTTTGGCCTACATCATCAGCCGCAAACGCTTTTTGTTCCGTTCCCAGCTGTCTTTGTTCTGGGTCATCACCATGTACGTGAACGGCGGTATGATCCCCACCTTGGTTTTGTACCGCAACATGAACCTGACCAACTCTTTCTGGGTATACGTCATTCCGGGCATGGTCAGCGCATTTAACGTTCTGGTTATGCGCACTTTCATGGAAGGTCTGCCCAGCGCGCTGGAAGAATCCGCCATGATTGACGGTGCCAACGATTTCACCATCTTTACCCGTATCATCTCGCCCCTGTGCAAGCCGGTGTATGCCACCGTCGCCCTGTTCGTAGCTGTCGGACAGTGGAACTCCTGGTTCGATGCTATGTTGTACAACCGGATGAACACCCAGTATACGACCCTGCAATATGAGTTGATGAAGCTTCTTTCCTCTGTCATGCAGCAAAGCGGCAGTGCCACCACCGGCGGCAACACCGCTACCGCAGTCGTCACGCCGGTTACCGTGCGTTCCGCCGCTACTGTGGTGACAATGCTTCCCATCATTCTGCTTTATCCCTTCCTGCAAAGATACTTTGTATCCGGCATGACCATTGGCAGTGTAAAAGAGTAAAATCCTTTTCCTGCCATTCGCCCCTGTTTTCCAGTGCCTGTAATCCGAAAAGTCAGTTCGGCGGCACCCTTCAATAGCTATGGCCGCTGCATCTGTTTTTCCTCTTGGATGCAGCGGCCATAACTCTATATTTTTGCATGCAGAATATCACCCCTTTATACCTGGAGGTTTTCTATGCTTTCCGTTAAAAATCCTATCATGACAGGCTTCTTTCCCGACCCTTCGATTTGCCGGGTAGGGAACAAATTCTATACGGTTCATTCGACATTTGCGTATTTTCCCGGCGTGCCGGTTTTTGAGAGCGAAGATCTTGTCCACTGGAATTTGATCAGCAATGTGCTCGATCGTGATTCTCAGGTTCCTTTGTCCGGCTGTCAGCATTCCCAGGGGATTTTTGCCCCTACCATTCGTTACCATAAGGGCACCTGGTATATGATTACCACCAACGTGTCCGACCAAGGAAATTTTATCGTCACTGCAAAAGATCCGCGCGGCCCCTGGTCCGAGCCTTACTATTTGGGTGAGTCTACCGGCGGCATTGATCCCAGTCTCTTTTTTGACGATGACGGTACCTGCTATTATATCGGCCAACGGCCGCGTTCTGCCGGGTACCGCTACAATGGCGACTGCGAAATTTGGATTCAAACTCTGGATCTGGACACGATGAAGTTAAAGCCCGATGCCACCATTGTACTTACCGGATTTCAGCGCAAAGCCATTTGGCCGGAGGGACCTCACCTGTACAAAAAGGACGGTTACTATTACATTTTGCATGCGGAAAGCGGTACTTCCATCCACCACAGCGTCATGATCGCGCGCAGCAAAAATGTGTTTGGTCCCTACGAGTACTGCCCCTGCAACCCCATTCTGACGCATCGCCATTTGGGAGCCCAATATCCTGTTACCTGCGTCGGTCATGCCGACTTAGTGGATGACGGAAACGGCAACTGGTATATGGTTGTATTGGCTTGCCGGCCGAACCAAGGGTACACGTTGTTGGGGCGTGAAACCTTTTTGGCAAAGGTCACCTGGGAAGATGGTTGGCCGGTTGTAAATGCGGGGGTCGGTCATCTTGAAGAAGTAGTCACGCTGCCTTACGAGGGGCAGCCTTCTGACGACGTACCCCAATGTAAAACCTATACGTTTGATACACCTTCTCTGCCGCTGGAATTGCTGACTTTGCGCAATCACCGCGATCACGAACTGGAACTGCACGCAGAAGAGCATATTGTTCGTCTTTTCCATCGTTGCGACAGCTTGAAGGATTGCGGTGAGCCTGCATACCTCGCGCTGCGTCAGCAACACTGGAATTGCGAATTTGAAACCAGCTTTACCCCGCATTTCTGCAAAGAGAGTGATTGCGCCGGTATTGCCATGGTTCAAAGCAACGAAAACCATCTGCGGGCAGAGTGCTATCCCCAGGATTCGGGGGTCAAACTTGTTGTTTCTCTTTGCAAAGATGGTAAAGACAGCTGTTTGGCGCAAATGGATCTGTCGGCTGCACTCCCCATCAAACTGAAGTTGCGCGTAGAAGGGCTTGTGGCCAGTGTTCTTTACCAAAGCAATAGTGAATGGAAACCGGTTATCTCCGACATTGATCTGCGCTCTTTAAGCACGGAACATGCCGGCGGTTTTGTCGGCTGTACACTGGGGTTATACGCTTCCGGCAATGGAGAGGACGCTGGTGGTTATTCTGATTTTGAAAGAATGACCTATCGCGAACTTCCCACCAATTAATCCTTCACGAATCATTCGGTAGCGGTTGCCAAATGGAGAGAGAATGTCCAGCCGGCGAGGAGCCCGCCCACAAATAAAAAGCCATACGAATCCGCGAAAAGCCCAGCGGATGTGGGTGTTTGGAAACCGAATCTCCCGGATCGATACCTGCGTAACCCGTCCATACTCTTCCCTATCGCAAATACAAAAAAGCAGACCCGTGGACTCACGGGTCTGCTTTTTGTATGCACGATTCATTTACAAAACGAAACGCTTGATTGCTCCGCAACACAATAGGCTTATAGTTTTCAACTCATCTTTTTCAAAGTTGTACAGAGACGTCGGTATTTTCTCCGGTCAATCCAATATACCTTGCATGGGAATACGATGCATTGCGTGATGCCTGGAGGGTTGTGTAACGTCGTTTTTGCTTCTTGTAAGCCCCTTGTCATCTGGCACTGAAACGTGCTGTATGGTGCCTTAAAATCGATCCTGTGGCATGGCCGGAATTGATTCGAGAAGAAGTGTTTATGGTTACACCGTTCAGACATAAACGTCTGATGGGCAAACTGTTCATCCTGCATGGCGATCATGGCGATTCGCATTTCGTCGGAATTCTGGTCGATGACATTGCGGAGATTGCCAAGACGTTCCTTCAGACAGAATCCACTGGCAGAGACCCCCATAATCTTCTGAGATGGATCATCTCGCACTTTTTGAGCAATGTTTTTGCTGGTGTTCCCAACGAAAATAAAATCCGCAGAAAAGGCTGCACGCAACGATCCAGGTAATAGGATTGGTTAGACAAATACACCAGAAACCGAAAGGTTGAAGCAGAAAATGAATGCACAAAAAACGGCAAAGAAGCTCGGCCACGCCACCAATTATGGTGATAAGGCCGTTCCCGAGCCCAACCAAAGCATTGCGGAACAGAAAAATCCATGCCAAAAATAAAAGGAACCACACGCTTGTGTAGAGATATTGCAGTGCATAATGTACCATTTTGGGCGAGGGATCACTCAAAAATATCCGCAGAATGGCTTTGGAGGCAATTCCATACAAAGCCATACCCAGAATTGCAGCACCAAGGGAAAGGAGCATCGTGCTGCGTACACCAACAAAAATGCGTTTTGTTTTCCTGGCTCCTATGTTTTGTGCGCAATACGTAGAAATGCCCGAGCCCAGTGCGATCATAGGTTGCATCACCAAGGATTCAAGCTTAGAAGCGGCAGTATAGGCCGCCATTACGGAAGAACCGAATTGATTGATGCCGCTCTGCAGAATCATAATTCCAAACGCAGTAACGGTTTGGTTTAACGCCATGGGAATGCCGCTTTGTATCATACACAGAATCCGATAAGGATCGGGGTACAGATCGCGGATACTGAGACGTAGATTGTTGTAGTTGTGAAACATGTACCAAAAGCATAGCAGTGCAGAAATTCCCTGTGACAACACCGTTGCCCAAGCGGCGCCTGCAGTTCCCATATGTAGTGTCGCGATAAAAAATATATCCAAAACAATATTCAAGAATGACGACAAAATGAGGAAATATAAAGGTGTGCGGCTGTCACCCAAAGAGCGAAGGATACTGGCTGCAATATTGTAGGCCATCGTACACAGGATGCCGCCAAAGATAACGCGAAGATATTCGTGTGCGTAGAGGAGTACGTTCGAAGGGGTGTGCAACGCTAACAGAATCTGGCGGCTAAAAGAAACGGTAGGAATCGTGAGGATAACTGAAAACACCACTGTGAGCAAGAGTGCTGTGCCAACTACCTTCTTTAGTTCGTTCAGACGGTGCCCGCCAAATGCCTGTGAGACTAAAATACCGCAGCCCTGGGTAAGGCCGGAAGCAAAGCCAATTACAAGATATACAGTGCTTCCGGTCGCCCCCACGGCAGCAAGGGCGTCTTCACCCAAAAATTGCCCGACAATGATCGTATCGGCCATGTTATATATTTGCTGGAATAGGGTTCCAAGCAAGACGGGTACGGAGAAAAAGAAGATGGTTTTGGTGGGGCTGCCTACGGTCATATCTTTTGTCTTGTTCATGGCGTAATCCTCGGATCAATCCCAAACCCTGTGTGATCCACATTCAGGGTGCAAATAGAGCAAAAATTATTCGAGGCGGCATCAAGCTTGTCCGGCTGCCGTCTCGTTGGCATCATAACACCGAGGGGGGTGGATGTCAAGGGGGGAAAATATAGTTCATTTCACCCTTGACTTCTGACCCCAACAGCATTATTGAGCATTGATGATTTGGTACGAACCAACACCAGAAATCACTCCTTTTAGGCTACGCTTTGGCCCACAATAAAGCTCCCAACTGCTAGGCAGCCAGTTTTTTCGTTCTGGGTCAAATTGTTTTGAAACAAAAAAGAGAAGGCTTGCGCCTTCCCTTTACAACTGCATATTACCATGCAACAAGTCTACACCAACACCTTTACACAAATAACCTGCCTTTGCGTTTTTATTTTAGCAGTTTACTTAATGTAGATTAAGTACAAGTTTTTGAAGTCAAGAACTACTTCGGTCTTTTCGTTGTCGTAAGGAGAAACATCGAAGCCATCTACGATTTTCAAAAGTTCTTGTAACAGCTTGTGTTTTGATTCATCATTCTAGGTGCTGAAATAACTGGAAAAGGCACAAGGGCAAAGTATATTCCAATGGACAGAGTATAACACATCACAAAAACGCACGCGTACGATTCTTAACGCGCGCGTATTTTTTGACGCGTTCTATGTGTGCTATGCCTCTTGACAACCATCTGACCACTCTTTTCTCCCTAGCCGGTTTTATTTGCCGTTTTTCACGCTCCAACGTTTTATTACAGCCACCATAACCAGCGCCGGAAGTTGTGCACACCACACAATTTCCGGCGCTGGTTCATTGTATTTTCCTGGCTGTCACAGTTTTCCCTTCTCGGCAGCCTGCAAAACACCGTCCAGCTTGGCGGATTTTAGTTCCGATTTTCATGATACAGCGCTGCCTCCATTTTGTAGACACATTCGAAGCCCTGATATACTATATTCGCTGGTATAAACTAAAAAAGAGAGGCCCGACACTAAGTGTCGATTCTCCCAATATAGATCAACATAAGAAAAGCGCCCTGCTTTGCAACAAGGCGCTTTCTGGTGCACCATGTGGGAGCAAACCCGAACACTTTTGTGTATCCGGGCGGCATTGGCATCACGCGGCTGCTCACCCGGAAGTGATGCCTGTTGTTCCTCCGTGCGAGGATAAAAGAGGGGTGTTGAAACATCAAGGGGCTTTTGCGGCATATCCTCGCTTTGCAAACTGGGCTGCGGTATTCCACAGTCCCCTTGACATTTCCCCATCCCTCTTTTTTTAGGCTAATCGCGGAACAACCCACATCTTCTTATCCCGGTGGGATAACAGAATCCAAAAGCAAACATGGAACTTGCTTAGTTCAATAGCATCATAGCGATATTCGCACCAATTCCGACACATGAAAAAGCCGCGAAAAAGTAAATTACCGCCTTTTTAATAAATGTTAATGCTACATTATCTCCACTTTTAGACGGATTTGCATTGTAAAAATCAGAATATCCATTCCAAAATATAATCGCTATAAGGCTGCTAACAGGCGGGATTACCACCGCCCATATCTTCGGCAAATAGTTTGTTGCCCCCGCACTGTTCCATTGCACAGCTGCTACATCTGGCAAATACATAAAGGCAACAATGCTAAGAATCACTGTCACTGCAAGAATGAGCAACTGGATTTTTGTCCTCGTATTCTTCATATCTTATCACCTCGATGTCATTCTATCACACGCATCATTCCAATTCAATTATATTTCTGTTAATTGATACGAGCAACACAAAAAATGACCGTCCTGCTAAATACGCAGAACGGTCAAGAAACTGTCACATTAAACGACCTTACACAGTAGGAAATGGTGCAACAAAAAAGCCGCAACATTCGTTGCGGCTTTTTCTGGTGCACCATCGGGGACTCTCCCGCGCTCTAAA
>NZ_PSQF01000065.1:0-15540 GCF_003324125.1 Subdoligranulum sp. APC924/74
TTTTGGCAACGCAGATGCCGTGCCGCAGCTGCCGGAGCGGTGCTTAAGCCGCAAGGCGGGAATTGTGCGGTGTTGCCATAACAAAACCCCGCCCCGCGCAAACCGTATCGGATGCGCGGGGCGGGGTTTATATTACTGGTTTAGCGGCAGCGCCGCGGACCGGACAAATTACTTGTACAGGTCAACCAGCTTGGTCAGGTGGGTGTAACGAGCTTCAGCAGCTTCCTGGTTCTTCTCGAACAGGGCCTTAGCGCGATCCGGGAATGCGCGGCTCAGGCGGCTGTAACGGGTCTCGTTAGCCAGGAACTCCTGATACTTGTCCATCTTGCCAGCCTTGGAGGTGAGGGTGAACGGATTCTTGCCCTCGGCCTTCAGTGCCGGGTTGAAGGTGAACAGGTTCCAGTAGCCAGCCTCAACGGCCTTCTTCATCTCGTTCTGGCAGTTGGTCATGCCGCCCTTAACACCGTGCAGCTCGCAGGGAGCGTAGCCGATGATGATGGACGGGCCGGGGTAAGCCTCAGCCTCAGCAATGGCCTTGACAGCCTGAGCCATGTTAGCGCCCAGAGCGATCTGAGCAACATAGATGTAGCCATAGGTCATGCAGATCTCGGCCAGGCTCTTCTTGCTGATTTCCTTACCGGCAGCAGCAAACTGGCAAACCTCACCGATGTTGGAGGCCTTGGAAGCCTGTCCGCCGGTGTTGGAGTACATCTCGGTATCGAAGACCATAACATTGACGTCGTGGCCGGAAGCCAGAACGTGATCCAGGCCGCCGTAACCGATGTCATATGCCCAGCCGTCGCCGCCGAAGATCCAGAAGCTCTTCTTGGCCAGGTACTGCTTATCCTTCAGGATCTCTTTAGATTCATCGCAGCCGCAGGCTTCCAGAGCAGCGATCAGGGCCTTGGCAGGAGCGTCGTTGGCCTTGGTGTTGTTCTTGGTTTCCAGGTACTTGTCGATGACAGCATCCAGATCAGCATTCTTGCCCTTCAGAGCTTCAACCTTGGTGATCAGGTTGGCACGAACGGTCTCGTAACCAATCTGCATGCCCAGGCCGTGCTCAGCGTTATCCTCAAACAGGGAGTTGATCCAAGCGGGGCCGAAGCCAGACTCCTTGTTGGTGGTGTACGGGCTGATGGAAGCGGTGCCGCCCCAGATGGAGGAGCAGCCGGTGGCGTTGGAGATGAACATCTTCTCGCCGAACAGCTGGGTGATCAGGCGGGCGTAAGAAGTCTCGGCGCAGCCTGCGCAGGAGCCAGAGAACTCAAGCAGCGGCTGGTTGAACTGAGAACCCTTGACGGAAATATCGGAAACAACACCAGGGATGTTGTCCTTCTTGCGGATGTTCTCGACGCAGTAATCGAAAGCAGCCTGCTGTGCAGCCTGGCTCTCCTGCGGCTTCATCTCGATCGCCTTGGTCGGGCAGACGGTGACACATTCGCCGCAGCCCATGCAGTCCAGCGGAGAGACAGCCATGGTGAACTTGTACTCGCTAGCCTTGGGCTTGGTGTCAGCCAGCTTGGTGCTTTCGGGAGCATTAGCAGCTTCGTCAGCAGTCAGGCAGAACGGACGGATGGTAGCATGAGAGCAGACGAATGCACACTGGTTACACTGAATGCACTTCTCAGCATCCCACTCGGGAACCATAACAGCGGTGCCGCGCTTCTCATAAGCAGAAGCACCCTGCTCCCACTCGCCGTTGACGTTGCCTTCAAAGGCAGAAACAGGCAGGCTGTCGCCGTCCATACGGCTGATGGGCTCCATGACGTCGCGGATCTGCTTGACCAGTGCATCGGGTCCCTTCAGGGCCTTCGGGGCAGCATCGGGAGCCGGGTTGTGCCAGCTCTCGGGGACGTTGACCTTATGGACAGCGTCAACACCGGCATCGATAGCCTTCCAGTTCATCTGGACAACAGCGTCGCCCTTCTTGCCGTAGCTCTTCTTGGCAGCGGCCTTCATGAACTCAACAGCTTCGTCGATGGGCATAACGTCAGCCAGCTTGAAGAAAGCAGACTGCAGGATGGTGTTGGTGCGCTTGCCCATGCCAATCTCGATAGCCTTATCGATAGCGTTGATGGTGTACAGCTGAATGTTGTTATCAGCAATGTACTTCTTATCAGCAGCGTTCAGATGCTCGTCCAGCTCCTCATCGGTCCACTGGCAGTTGATCATGAACACGCCGCCCGGCTTGACATCCTGGACCATCTTCATGCCCATGTGGATGTAAGCGGGGTTATGGCAGGCAACGAAGTCAGCCTGGTTGATGTAGTAGGGGCTGCGGATGGGCTTATCGCCAAAGCGCAGATGGCTGATGGTAACGCCGCCGGTCTTCTTGGAGTCATACTGGAAGTAAGCCTGAATGTACTTGTCGGTATGGTCGCCAATGATCTTGGTGGAGTTCTTGTTTGCGCCGACAGTGCCGTCGCCGCCGAGACCCCAGAACTTGCACTCTTTGGTGCCGGGAGCAGAGGTGATCGGAGCGGGCTTGACTTCGGGCAGGCTCAGGTTGGTGACGTCATCGGTGATGCCGATGGTGAAGCGAGGCTTCGGATCAGCCTTCTCCAGTTCGGTGTAGATGGCGAACACGCTGGACGGCGGGGTGTCCTTGGAGCCCAGGCCGTAACGGCCGCCGGTCAGGACAACATCGTTCATGCCAGCTTCACGCAGGGTGGTGGCAACATCCAGGTACAGGGGTTCGCCCAGGGAGCCGGGCTCCTTGGTGCGGTCCAGAACTGCGATCTTCTTTACGGTCTTGGGCAGAACCTTCAGCAGAGCAGAAGAAACCCAAGGACGATACAGACGAACCAGAACCAGGCCAACCTTCTCGCCCTTAGCGGTCAGGTAGTCAACAACTTCTTCGGCAACGTCGCAGATGGAGCCCATAGCGATGATGACGCGGTCTGCATCGGGAGCGCCGTAGTAGTTGAACAGGTCATAGTTGGTGCCCAGCTTTTCGTTGATCTTGGCCATGTACTTCTCGACAACTGCGGGCAGTGCCTCGTATGCCGGGTTGCAGGCTTCACGATGCTGGAAGAAAACGTCGCCGTTTTCGTGAGAACCGCGCATCTTGGGATGTTCGGGGTTCAGAGCCTTGGCACGGAACTCCTCAACAGCCTCCATGTTGCACATTTCCTTCAGGTCTTCGTAATCCCACTTTTCGATCTTCTGGATCTCGTGAGAAGTACGGAAGCCATCGAAGAAGTTCACGAACGGAACATGGCCTTCGATAGCGGACAGGTGAGCAACGGGGCTCAGATCCATAACTTCCTGAGGGTTGGATTCGCACAGCATGGCAAAACCGGTCTGACGAACGGCCATAACGTCGCTGTGGTCACCGAAGATGTTCAAGGCCTGGGTAGCAACGGTACGGGCGGAAACGTCAAAAACGCAGGGCAGCTGCTCGGCTGCGATTTTGTACATGTTGGGGATCATCAGCAGAAGACCCTGAGAAGCGGTGAAGGTGGTGGTGATAGCACCGGTGCCCAGAGAACCGTGCACAGCACCTGCGGCGCCAGCCTCGGACTCCATTTCAACAACCTTGACCTGGTTCCCGAAAATGTTCTTCAGGCCGGCGGCGCTCCACTGGTCAACAGTGTCTGCCATCGGGCTGGAGGGGGTAATCGGGTAGATGGCAGCAACATCGGTAAACGCATAAGCTACATGCGCAGCCGCGGTATTGCCATCCATGGACTGTTTTGCTCTTGGCATTTTTTTTCCTCCGTTTACTAGGGAATGCCGGAGGGACATTCCCAGTTAGATTAGCACCTGTGTGCCCCTGCTGCAATACTTGCTCCTTGCAGCGGGTAGGCTGCGGCAAAAGCCCACAGGCAGTACCACCCGGCCAAACCCTTGCGAACCTGGCAGATGGCGCTCTTGCTTAAGCTTATTTTACCAAAAAAGGGGCGGAATAGTAAAGCCTATTCAGTTAGAATGTTGCACAAAAATTTTGCGCGCTTGTGTGCAGGTTGACCGTTTTGTGGCAGGTTTTTGTGCAAATTAGCTGAAGCAGGGAAATAAATAGGACTACATAGGCTGAAAAATCAGAAAAACAGCACAAAAATGGCCCGGCTGACAAAACAAAAGCCAGAAAGCAGAGAAAATTTGAAAAATAAAACGGCACAGCCAATGGAAAATACGCCGGAAGCTTGACAGGGCGGGGCGGGACAATTACAATCAAAGTAAATATAAAACGGCAAGCAAAGCCCGGCCACAGGCCGGGAAATGTACATATTTAAGGCAATACCGCATAATTCTAAGTGCCGATACGGCGAGCGAGGTGCGGCAGCTGCTAGGCCAAAAGCGCAGATAATACTGGATGTCTTATCGAGCATTTTGGCAACGCAGATGCCGTGCCGCAGCCGTCGGAGCGGTGCTTAAGCCGTAAGGCGGGAATTGTGCGGTGTTGCCTTAATAAAAACACATCCAGCCGGATGATAGGAAGGGAGCTATGATCTGCCATGCAGCATACCGAAATAAAACTGAACTCCAAAGAAATTTTTAAGGGGAACGTGTTCCGCGTGACCATGGACCAGGTGGAGCTGGAAAATGGCATGACCAGCTTCCGCGAGGTAGTACACCACAACGGAGGGGCGTGCATTCTGCCCCTGACAGATGATGACAAGGTGCTGATGGTGCGCCAGTACCGTTACGCACTGAAAGAAGAACTGTGGGAACTGCCGGCCGGCAAACTGGAAAAGGACGAAGACCCGTTTGAAGCAGCCAAGCGTGAGCTGGAAGAAGAGTGCGGCGTGACGGCGGAACGGTTCATCAACCTGGGGGTGCTGTACCCGACTGTGGGCTATGACAGCGAGAAAATTTATATCTGGGCGGCCAAGGGCCTGAAACCCACCAGCCAGCACCTGGACGATGGGGAATTTTTGGATGTGGCAGGCCTGCCGTTTGACGATGTATTGCAGATGGTGATGACGGACGAAATCCGCGACAGCAAAACCGTGACCGCAATGTTGAAATATGCCTGGCTGCGCCAGCGCGGGGAGGGCTGAAATGCCGGGGAAAAAGCAGGTGCGCTTGGCGTTTTGTGACCTGGCCCCGGACTGGGACGCCCGCGATAACTATTTTGCCCAGACGCTGGAACATGCCGGGTGGGAGATCACGTTCTGCAATGGGCCGGAGGAAAAGCCAGATTTTGTACTCTGCGGGACTTTTGGCTTTGACTTTTTGAAGTATGATTGCTGCCGCATCCAGTTTTCCGGCGAGGACAGCTGGCCGGACCTGAACCTGTATGACTATGCCATGGGGTTCGAGGTGCTGGATTTTGATGGGCGCTACCTGCGGCTGCCGCTGTACGCCATGCGCAGCAGCTGGGCTCCGGCTCTGACCAAGCATACGGTACCGGATGAGGAACTGCTGGCAAAGAAAAAATTCTGCAACTTTGTGGTGAGCAATGACTATTCCAACGAGCGCAATGAATTTTTTGCTGCGCTGAATGCCCACCGCCCAGTGGACAGCGGCGGTGGCTATATGAACAACATCGGCGGGCCGGTGACGGATAAATTGGCGTTCCAGCGTGGGTATAAATTCTCTATTGCGTATGAGAACAGCCGCGGGCCGGGATATTGCACCGAAAAAATCGTGGATGCCTTTGCCGCAGCCACGGTGCCCATTTACTGGGGCGCGCCGGATGTGAAGCAGGAATTTAACCCTGCGGCCTTTTTGTGCGCGGATGATTACCCGGATACGGCGGCGCTGATCGCGGCAATCGATGAGATCGACCGGGACGATGAAAAGTTCCTTGCGATGTGCCATGCGCCGATTCTGGCACCGGACGGAAGCTCCCGCGCGGCACGCTATGTGACGGACGAGGCGTGCGCAGAATTTTTGACCGGTATTTTTGAAAAAGGGCCGCACCTGCGCCGCAACCGCAGCTGCTGGGGTTCTATTTATGAGGGCGACTGGAAGTATTACCGCCGCCTGGCAGAGGCCGACCGGAAGCCGAAGGGACTGCTGCAACGGATTTTGGGGCGGTAACAGCAGCATACCCGGACAAAGAAACAAAACGAGGGAAAGATGGCTTACACGCTGGCGCAGATCGCGCATATTGAAACGGACTTCTCGGAAAAATTCGGTATTCCGCGGCAGAGCGGGCTGGTAGAGGAACTGCGGGCACGCATTGTGTTTGAACCGGAGTTCCGCAGCCCGGATGCGGTGCGCGGGCTGGATGGGTACGATTATATCTGGCTGGTGTGGCAATTTTCCACCGTGGTGCAGGCCGGGCAGGATGGCACCAACTGGCGCCCCACCGTGCGCCCGCCGCGGCTGGGCGGCAATACCCGCATGGGGGTGTTTGCCACCCGCAGCCCGTTCCGGCCCAATGCGCTGGGGCTTTCCAGCGTAAAGCTGCTGAAAGTGGAACCCAACACCCCGCAGGGACCGGTACTGACCGTTGGCGGGGCCGACCTTTTGGATGGTACGCCGATTTTTGACATCAAGCCCTACCTGCCCTATGTGGACGCTCACCCGAATGCCCGCGGCGGCTTTACCGACACCACAAAGTTCTATACGCTGCAGGTACAGGCGGAACCGGAAGTGCTGGAACAGATCCCGGCGGACAAGCGGGATGCCCTACTCGGCGTGCTCCGCAGCGACCCCCGCCCCAGCTACCAGCACGACCCCGAACGCCTGTACGGTCTGAGCTTTGGCGGCGTGGAGGTAAAGTTTAAGGTGGATGGGGATGTGTTGACGGTGGTGAGCACGGGAAAATTAAAAAAGAATAAATAATAAAGAATAATGAAGGTGGATCGCCTTCGCTGCGCTCGGCTCAAAAAAATTGGGCTGGGCGCGTTTTTTATTGGGAGATAAGGGGAGAGATGGAAAATAAGAAGAGAGATATTTCCAATAGGGGCGGCGGGCCTATTTGAAATGTGCGTGCGCGGCACGCACACCGGCATTATTCTTTATTATTTATTCATTATTCTTTCAGCCAAAGGCAGCTTTTGTCGCATGTTTCAACGCTTTGGATATCCCACCGAGGTTATCAACGCAATGTATTCACCTTTTCCACGGTGAAAATGTTGAAAACTCGGTTGAAAGTGTGGAAAACTAAACGGGTTTTCCACACTTTACACGCAAAAGTTGTTTTTTCATGGGGATATATGCCGGCCCGACAACAAAATATTGAACTTTTACCCTGGAGATGCTACAATAAACACACAGTTTACCGCCCTGACTGTCCACTATGGTTGTGGAAAACTGTGCCGGACGGGGCGGAAAATGCTGAATTTTCAACAAACCGGAGGGCTTATGCGCTGGATCGATAAGCTGGAACGCCGATGGGGACGGTATGGCATCCCCAATCTGATGAACATTATCCTGGTCGGGCAGCTGATTGCCTGGGTCATTGTGATGGTCATCAATCAGAACTTCTACTATGCCATCACGCTGAACAGGACTTCTTTAATGAGTGGGCAGATCTGGCGTGTTGTGACCTTTTTGTTTGTTCCGCCGCTGTCAACGGGCATTCAGTTGCTGCTGACGCTGTATTTCCGCTGGTGGGTCGGCAACTCATTGCAGCGCGCGTGGGGCGATTTCCGCTTTATGATGTACATCCTGGTGGGCATGGTGGGTGCATTGGTCGCCTGCCTGATCACCGGGAGCGCGGATGCATCGGGCATTTTCCTCAGCCTGTTCTTTGCCTATGCGTGGATGTGGCCGGAGCAGCAGGTGCTGCTGTTCTTTATCCTGCCCATTAAGATGAAATGGATGGGCATTGCGGCTGCGGCTATGTGGGTGCTGGAGTTTTTGACCGGCAACTTTGCCAGCAGGGTCAGCCTGCTGTTCGGCATTGCTGGGTTCCTGGCGTTCTTTGGTGGTGAGATGTTCACCACGGCCAAGGATGCTATTGTGAGCTACAAGCGCCGCAAAGACTGGGAGAAAAAAATCAACCGGAAATAAGGCGATGCGGCATTTTCGGCGGGGAAAACGAATAAAGGTGGTACAGCATCATCCAAAGATGTGCGGTGCTGCCTGAACCATACAGACCCGGCGGGGTTTGTACCGACCGGACTTTTGGTGTGACAGAATTTCAATCACAAAATGGAGGTTTTGACCATGAAACTGATTACTGCGATTGTAAATAAAGAAGATTCCAAAAATGTTTGTAACGAACTGATCAAGGCAAAGTTCTATGTGACCCGCCTGGCCACCACCGGCGGCTTTCTGATGGCGGGCAACATGACCCTGCTGATCGGCACCGAGGACGAGCGTGTGGACGACTGCATCAAGGTAATCTCCCGCTGCTGCAAACAGCGCACCGAGATCGTTCCCGGCACCGCTTCCATCGGCGTTGGGCTGGAAACCGCTATGCCCATTGAGGTGACCGTTGGCGGCGCAACCATTTTTGTGACCAACGTAGAACGGTTTGAAAAGCTGTAATGCCAATGCTGGAACGCATTGCGGGCAACCGTGAACTGAAACAGGACTTAAAGACGGCGCTGGGCAGCGGGCGGATCGCCCACAGCATTTTGCTGGTGGGGGAGCCGGGCTGCGGTGCCGGCTTTGCCGCGCGCTGCCTGGCGGCGGATTATCTGTACCCCAATGGTGGCCCCCATGCCGAGGCGGTTCTGCGCGGGCAGGATACCGAATCCATTGTGGTGCGTGGGGAGGGGGCTTCCGGCCAGATCAAGGTGGAAGCCATCCGGGATGCGCGGCAGAATATCCAGAAATCAGCCCTTTCTTCGGATGCAGAAGGCCGTGTGCTGTTTATTTATGGCGCGCAGAACCTGAATGGGGCTTCGGCCAACGCAATGCTGAAAGTTATGGAGGAGCCGCCGGAGGGAGTCATGTTCCTTTTGACGGCTTCCAGTGCGGCGGCGGTGCTGCCCACCATCCGCAGCCGGTGTGCGGCTTACACCATGGCACCGGTGCCGACCGAAGAATGTGCCGCTGCCCTGCGCACAGCACAACCGGAGCTGAACGAACAGAATGCACAGGATCTGGCTTTTTTGTATGAGGGGCACATTGGCCTGTGCCTGAAAGCGCTGAACGACCCGGCGGCCAAGGCGGCTCGTGCCGCGGCGCGGGAGCTGTGCCGCCAGGCCCAGCAGCAGGACACCTACCGTGTGCAGGCGCTGCTGGCGGGCTATGAAAAAGATAAGGACAGCGCTGCCGCTGTGCTGTGGCAGGCGACCCAGGCCGCCAGCGCCGCTCTGCGCCGCCCCGGTTTTGACGGCGTTCAGCCCGATACCGCAGCGCGGATCCTGCGCGCGGCGGAAGCCGCCCGCCGTGCCATGAAGGCAAACGGCAATCTGCGCCTTGCCCTGACCGTGTGCGGCATGGAAATGGCTGCCAGGTAGGGCAGGTACCCCCTGAAACGATACACCAATCCCGATAGATAGGATATTGAAATGAAAGTTATCTCTGTTAAATTTAAGGAAAGCGGCCGCGCCTATTACTTTGACCCCAAGGAGCTGGAAATCAAGGAAGGGGAATTTGTGATTGTGGAGACGGCCCGCGGCGTGGAATGCGGCGAGGTCGTGCGCAGCGCACATGAAATTGCCTCCGGCAGCTTCCCGCGGGAGATCAAGCCGGTCATCCGGCTGGCGGACGGCGTGGATGTGCGCCGCATGCGCCAGAACCGTGCGGACGAGAAAGCCACCTTTGAACTGTGCGAAAAGCGCATTGCCGCCCATAAGCTGCAGATGAAGCTGGTGGATGCCGAGTACACGCTGGACCGCAGCAAGTTGGTGTTCTATTTTACCGCCGACAACCGTGTGGACTTCCGCGAGCTGGTCAAGGACCTGGCCGGGCAGTTCCACACCCGCATTGAGCTGCGCCAAATCGGTGTGCGCGATGAAAGCAAGATGCTGGGCGGCTTGGGCGTGTGCGGACAGCCGTTCTGCTGCAGCCGGTTTTTGAAAAACTTCCAGCCGGTTTCCATCAAGATGGCAAAGGAACAGGGGTTGAGTCTGAACCCGGCCAAGATCAGCGGTGCATGCGGCCGTTTGATGTGCTGCCTGGCTTACGAGCAGAAGAGCTATGAATACTTGAATTCCATCACTCCGCAGCCCGGCAGTGTGGTGCGCACGCCGGACGGCGAGGGTACTGTGCTGGAAGCCAACGTGGTAGCCGGTACCCTGAAGGTGCGCAGCAATGTGGAAAGCCTTGCCCCGAAAATCTATAAACGGAGCGAGTGTACCTACCTGCGCGGGGGCCGCCGCGCACCGGTTGAGCCGGATCCCGACCATACCTGAGAAGAAACTTGGTTAGTAAAAACTAACAGTATGCCGAAAAGTCTGATTTTATGCGCCGGGCGGCAAACCCCGCGTGAAATTTGCCAAATGCCTTGAAAATCGAAGGTTTCCGTGCTACAATAATACAAACGCGAAAAGCGTGCCGTCCGGGGCTCAAGCCAACCGCACAGGATCCGGGCGGGCTTACATGAATTGTGCGGAGATAAGGAGATTACCATGGCTCATAAGGTTACTGACGAGTGCGTTGCTTGCGGCGCTTGTGTTGACACCTGCCCCGTTGGCGCTATCAGCCTCGAGGACAAGGCCGTTGTCGATGCTTCTGCTTGTGTTGACTGCGGTGCTTGCGAAGGTGCTTGCCCCACTGGTGCAATCCAGCCGGAATAATCACTCGGTTCCAAATCCCCTGTGTAGCGTTTGCTGCGCAGGGGATTTTTTAATGCAGAAATTTATAGATGATTTGATACAAGCCCTGTACCCGGCGGCAGAACTGTTTCTGCTGCTGTGGTACAGGGCTTTTGCATTATTTTACACACTTTACGGCACCCTTACCCACTTTACAGAACGCTTGCAGGGCACAGCAAAAAATGTTCAGTTCTTTACACAAACTATACGGCAGCATGGTCGATACCGGCTAAATTTCGCCGTACAATAGGCTACGGAAGGCAGGGAACAGAATGACCATACAAAATTTGCTGCAGCAATGCAGAAAAAAATCCCACAGCAAGGTGCTGAGGTTTTGGGTGGTGCTGGCGGCAGTTGCACTGCTGCTGGTGCTGGCCTGCCGCGGCTATGACTGGGACGCTTTAGGCCGCTACAAAGGGGATAACATCTCCAGTCTGCATTATGTGCGCGGCCGCGTTGTGGAAGTGCTGCGGGATGATACCAAGCCCGACCAGCTGGACCCTGCCCGCAGCATGGGCACCCAGGAACTGCGCATCCTGCTGCTGGAAGGTGCTAACAAGGGTACCGAAGTGACCATTGCCAACTACCTGACCCGCACCCAGAACGTACGGCTGCGCCAGGGTGAAACCGCCATTATCTGTGAGGACCTGCCCGACAGCGCGGATGCTTACTATACCGTATACAATTACGACCGCGCCCCGGTACTGGTGTTGATCCTGGCGGTGTTTGCCGCCGCGGTGGTGGCCATCGGCGGCTGGAAAGGCGTGCGCACCCTGCTGGGCCTGGGCTTTACCGGGGCAATGATTGCCTGGTTGATTTTGCCGGGCATCTACCACGGGCTGCCGTCCCTGCCGCTTACGGTGGCGGCGCTGGCTGTGTGCACCCTGGTCAGCCTGCTGCTGCTCAACCCGCCCAGCCCCAAAACATGGGCGGCCATGCTTTCCACTTTGGCGGGCGTGGCGCTGGCGGGAGGTGTGTTCTACCTGTTCAGCACGCTGCTGCACCTTTCCGGCATGAACGATACCAACGGTGAGGGCCTTGTGCTGGTGGCCGGGCAGACCGGGCTGGAACTGCACTGGCTGCTGCTGGTAGCGGTTCTGATCTCCTCCCTGGGCGCTGTGATGGATGTGGCGCTTTCGCTGGCATCCTCCCTGCACGAGCTGCGGGAAGCCGATGGGAAAATGAGCGGTCTGCAGCTGTTTGCCGCGGGCATGCGCATTGGCCGCGATATGATCGGCACAATGAGCAACACATTAATCTTAGCTTTTGCCGGTGAGGCTGTGACCACCCTATTGCTGCTGATGGCATACGGCTGGCATTCCAGCCAGCTGTTTGCATCGGATTACGCCGCCATTCAGGTGGCACAGGGCGTGGCATCCACCCTGGGTGTGGTGCTGGGGGTGCCCATTACCTCCGGGATATGCGCGGCACTGTACCGGCCGCTGAAACGATAAAAGCAATGCCTGCATCAGCGGGCTGTAGATATACCTCAAAAGCCGGGAGCGGGCATTGCTGAAACTCCCGCCAGAATTTGATTCGGATGAATAGAAAGTGTGTGTGAAGAAAAGTGAATTTGAAGAACTGGAATCGTCTGACTGCCTGTGCCCTTGCGCTGATCATGAGCGCGGGCATGACCGTTACCCCGGTGCTGGCCGAGGAAGCCACCCCCGAAGCCGCTGCCCCGGCGGAAACCGTGGCGGTCGATGCCCCTACTTTTTACGCCAACAGCCATGATGTGAAAGCTGTTGTGATGAACATCGGTGCTGCCCAGGATTCCGTGAACGTGACATGGTACGGCAGCACCCCCACCGGCGGCATGCTGAAATACGGCGTACAGGGCGGCGAGATGACCACACTGCAGGCTGCCGTGGCCCCCACCAGCAGCGAAGGCTGGTACAAGAATACCGTTACCCTGACCGGCCTGCAGAGCAACACCACCTATGAATACGCTGTCAGCGCCGATAAGGACGAAGCCCATTACGGCGAAACCAAAACCTACACCACCCAGACCTTTGGCAAAGATGAGCCGTACACCTTCCTGGTATTCGGCGACCCGCAGATCGGCTGCAGTGGCAGCATTGACGATGACAACGGCGGCTGGACCAACACCCTGAACCACGCCCTGGCCAAAGCCCCCAATGCAAACTTCCTGTTCAGCATGGGTGACCAGATCAACGCCTATTATAAGTACGACACCAGCAACCTGAGCCAGGTGGAAGAAGAGTATGACGGCTTCCTGAACGCCCCGCAGCTGACCCAGCTGCCGCTGGCAACCGAGCTGGGCAACCATGACTGCGGCTACAACACCGCCCTGTACGGACAGCATTTTACCCTGCCCAACATCAGCGAAAAGTACGGTCAGGTCAGCGGCGATGCCTATGGCGATAACGCTGTGGATTCTGAGTCTACCGGTGACGGTGACTACTACTTTACTTACAACAACACCCTGTATATGGTGCTGAACACCAGTTGCCTGAGCATTGCCGAACACAAGGCATTTCTGGAAGAAACCATCCAGGCCAACCCTGATGTGACCTGGAAAGTGGTTTCTTTCCATAAGTCCATCTACAGCGTTGCCAGCCATGTAACGGAATCCGATATCGTCACGCTGCGCAACGGTCTTTCCCCGATTTTGAGCCAGCTGGGCATTGATATTGTCCTGCAGGGCCATGACCACGTTTACGCCCGCAGCTACATCATGGGCGGCGAAAGCGGCATGACGGCTGATGTTCAGAAGAACGCTGACGGCAGCGCCCTGACCGAAGTGACCAACCCCGATGGTGTTCAGTACATTACCATGAACTCTGCTTCCGGCAGCAAGTTCTATAAGATCACCGAGGAAGCCTTTGAATACACTGCTGTGCAGAACCAGGAGAAGGTTCCCAACTACTCTGTTGCCAATGTTACCAAGGATGCCTTTACCGTGACTACCTACCGCAGCACCGATGACAGCGTGGTGGATACCATCACCATCAAGAAGTCCAAGAACGGCTGGGAAACCGTGGATGGCAAGGATTACTGGTACGAGGACGGTGTCAAACAGGGTACCGAGGGCCGCGGTAAAGAGATCTATGACCCCGAAAGCGATGCCTGGTACTGGCTGGACAGCGATGCCAACGGCGCAAAGGCAGTTTCCAAGGACGTTTACCAGGAATCCGATGGCGGCAAATGGGTCCGCTATGACGAAAACGGCAAGATGATCAAGGGATGGAACACCAACGAGAAAGGCACCTACTACTTTGACCCCATCACTGGCGCAATGGCAAAGGGCGATGTTGAGATCGACGGCGTGCCATGCAGCTTTGACGAAACCACCGGCATTGGTCTGAACCTCGCCTGGAAGCAGGAGAACGGCAAGGACTACTGGTACGAGAACGGCCAGCGCCAGGGCCTGGAAGGCCGCGGCAAGGAGATCTATGACCCCGAAAGTGATGGCTGGTACTGGCTGGACAGCGATGCCAACGGCGCAAAGGCAGTTTCCAAGGATGTTTACCAGGAATCTGACGGCGGCAAGTGGGTCCGCTATGACGAAAACGGCCAGATGATCAAGGGCTGGAATACCAACGAGAACGGTACCTACTACTTTGACCTCATCACCGGTGCAATGGCACACGGCACGGTGGAGATCAACGGTAAGACCTGCCACTTCGATGAAGCAACCGGCATCCTGAAATAAGAAACTTGAGAAGATAGCATAAAGCAAAGCACCCCGCATTCCATTTAGCCCGGCGGCTATGGAATGCGGGGTGCTTTTGTTGTGCTGGATAAGGCGAGAAAGAAATTGTTTTTGAACTTACTTTTTGACGTTGCGCTTCCAGATGGAATACAGGCCGTCCAGAATCAACGTTCCGTTATATTCAATGGGGGTGGCGCAGGCATCCCGGATGCTGGCGGGCAGGGTGCCGGTGGCAATGACCGGGGCATCCGGTGCGTGCAGGGTGGCGCGGCAGCGGGCAAACAGGCCATCCAGCATCAGGGCGCTGCCGTTCACAATACCGCTGTGCAGGCAGTCCGTTGTGTTGGTGCCCAAAAAGCGCTTGGCAGGCAGCTCCATATCAATCTGCGGCAGTTGGGCTGTGTTGCGTACCAGGGCCGAAAGGCTTAGCGCCGGGCTGGGCAGAATCACACCGCCCACAATGCTGCCCTCGGCATCCACGGCAACCAGCGTGGCGGCGGTATCCATGTTCATGACCAGAAGGGGCGGCTTGTGGGTCTGCAAGGCGCCCACAGCGGCACACAGCAGCTCACCGCCCAGCTGGGCGGGATTATCCATGCGGATGCGTACACCGCTCTTTAAGCCGGGGCCGACTTCCATCAGGGGGGCGTTGGTCATCTTCTCCAGGGCTTCGCGCATACGGCTGGTCAGGACGGGAACCACACTGGCTAGGATCGCCGCGTCCACATCACGGGGCTGAATATGATAGAGAGCCAGCATGTTGACAAGCTTGTAGACCAGTTCGTCCGAGCTCAGGGCACTATCGGAATAAAAGCGGGAAGCAAACACGCGCTGTCCGGCGGAATCATATCCACCGAAAGTTACGTTGGTGTTGCCGATGTTCAAAGCTAAAAGCATGATGAAGCAATGCTCCTTTATGTAGAGATAAGGAATATACCAAAAGAGAAAGCTGTTACTATACTATTATATAGAAGAGCAAAAAGCAAATGTTTTTGGTTGGGGAGGGGATAGAAACAAGAAAGTGCGCTAAAACGACACTGTACACCTTATCCAAAAATAAAATCAAAAAATTATAGAAAAAATCGAAAAAAGGTGTTGACTTTAGGCGAAAGTGTGGTATTATAAATAAGCTGTCGCGCAAGACAGCAGCTCTTCAAAAGCCAAATAAAAGCGATGTACCAGCAAAAACGCAGCGGGGAACCGGATAGCGTGCGGGAGGAAAGCTTTTAAAAAGGCGTTTGGAAAGCTCAAAAA
>NZ_PSQF01000066.1:0-15382 GCF_003324125.1 Subdoligranulum sp. APC924/74
ATCTGCGCTTTTGGCTTAGCAGCTGCCGCACCTCGCTCGCCGTATCGGCACTTAGAATTATGCGGTATTGCCCTAAATTTTTGACTTTTCAGATACACCCTAGGTTGCCGTGCTTTCGCCCCGCCGCAAAACTCCTAACTACATCACGCGTTCCATTCTTTCGGAAGGTATGCGCGGGTATTGTGCAGCATGGTGTCAAACAGTTCTTTGCCCTGGTTCCAGTTCAGGGTCACCTGCGGGTCGTTCATAAAGGTGGTCAGGCCAAGGGTGCGGTCGCAGGTCAGGGCAGCGATCAGGGTGTTCTCCTGATTGTAAACGTGGCGGGCTACCAGCGGCAGAATATTGGCGGGCAGCGGGCCGGCGTTCACGGACTGCACGCCCTGGCGGCTGAACAGCGCGTTCACTTCCACCACGGCATCCCACGGCAGGTTGGCAATGGCACCGTGGTTGGGAATGTTCACGTTGCTGACCAGGTCGCCCAGGCCGAGCAGGGCTTTCATCAGCAGGTGGCCTTCCTCGCCATCGGGCTTGATCTCGATCGGCTCTTCACCGGTGCGCAGGCGGCGGCTGCGGGCCAGGCGCTCCTGCAGCTCATTTTTGCGCCACGCAACGGTGGTCAGGCCAAACTTCCATTCGCGCACGGCTTCGGGGCTTTCCAGATAAGTCTTGCCCGGCATAAACTCTGCCAGATGGCGGTCGCCCGCGGCGGCAATGCAGCCATAGCGCAGGAACAAATCAAATTTAACGCGGTTGGCGCAGGCAAAGGAACTGTTCATCCAATTCGTGTCGCCGTACTCATAACCGGATTCATAGTGCTCTTCGGCAAATTTGCGGTAAATGGGGAAGAGGTCCATGCCTTTGTAAGTAGCCTTATCGAACCAAGTAAAGTGGTTGATGCCCTTGACGTTGACCTTGATATCCTGGCGGGCAACATCTTTCAGGCCCAGTTCCTCATCCAGAATGTGGGTCAGCAGCGTCTGGGTGCCGAACACCTCGTGGCAGCAGCCGAACGCCTTGATCTTGGGGAACACATGGTACAGGGTACGCACGCAGAGGGTCATCGGGTTGGTGTAGTTGATGACCCAGGCATTGGGACTGTAATCGCGGATCGCTTCAGCGATGGTGACATACATGGGGATGGTGCGCATGGCGCGCATGAAACCGCCCGCACCTACGGTATCGCCCACCGACTGATAGATGCCGTAAGCTTCCGGCGCGTGGACGTCGCTTTCCATCTCGTCAAAGGTGCCGGGCAGGATGGAGATGACGACAAAATCCGCGCCGGTCAGGGCCTGCTGCAGCGTATCCGCCACAGTATACTTCCAGTGTGAAACCGCATCCGGGTGGGCAGAGATCTTGTTGCCGATGATCTCGTTGTGCTCGGCTGCTTCGTGGTCGATATCATACAGCGCCACGGTGCCTTCCATTTGGGCATCCGCGGCAAGGTCCATCATGAACCCCCACGCCCACCCACGGGAACCACCGCCGATGTAGGCAACTTTCAAGTCTTTTACGCGGTTGTCTTCATAATACATGGATTGAAACCTCCGTTTGTTTTGGTCCGTAACATTGATGCGTGCAAAACCGCAAAATTTGCTTTTTTTGCCGTATTCTTGCTATCAGTATACACCAAATAAAGGAAAATGTCACGAAAAAAGTGAAAAAAATTGAAGAAAAATGGGCAAAAAGTTAGGGCGTGGGGTGATTAGGAATTCGCAGTGAGGAATTAAATGAAAGTGATGGATCGCGCCGCAGTCCACCACAATTCCTATTTCAAAAAAGGCAGAGTCCGGTGTATCACGCACCGGACTCTGCCCTGTATTAAATTTCTAATTGCTAATTACTAATTGAATTCACGCTTTTTCAACCTTGACATCAGCGCAATCGCTCTCCGCGTTTCCATCCGCGTCCAGCGTGATATGTACAAAATGCTCCGGCTTATCGTAATCTTTCGTTTCGCCGTCATCAGTGTAATACTCATAGGCGGCACCATCGGGGGCATGGGCGAACAGGCGAAGATCCGCAAAATTCACGCTTGCCACATTTTGAATACTATCGCCGCCCCTGGCGATGGGCAGGATATGCCCCTTGCGCACAAAGAACACCACTTCGTCCAGCTCCACCGGGATGTAATGATGACCAGCGGGCAGAACGGTGGTTTCCATGCGGTCGTTCTCACTGCACTTTACCCGCACCTGCAGCATCTCTTCCGGCAGGTAGACATACCGGCCGCGGGCGTTCTGCTCGTAAACGGGGGCAATCAGCAGGCTTTCGCCGATCATTACCTCGTCCTCTACCTGGCGTGCAAAGGCGTCATTGGGGAAAGCAAAGGCCAGCGGCATACAGTACATACCGTCGCGCAGGGCAGCTTTCATGTACTCGCTGTAGATATAGGGCAGCAGCAGGTAGCGCAGCTGCAGAATACCGGCAAAGGCAGCCTTGTTCTTAAAGCGGTAAGGTTCCTGTTTGCGGGTGCCGGCGGCGGAGTGGTTGCGCAGCAGGGGAGAGAAGATGCCCACGCCGTACCAGCGCAGCACAAGGTCCTCGGTGGTGTTGCTGCCAAAGCCGCCAATGTCGGGGCCTTCGTACAGGAAACCGCACATATTCAGGGAGGGCATCATGTGCAGGCTAAGCAGAATGTGGCTCCACCAGGACTGGTTATCGCCGGTCCAGATACCGCCATACCGGTGCATACCGATGCAGGCCGAGCGGGAGTACATTAAAATACGCTTATCCGGCTCCAGCTGCTCAAAGGCTTCACCCGCAGCACGGGTCATGTTGTAGCCGAAGATATTATGCACTTTATCGTGCCGCATGCGGCCCTGTTTGGTGTCGTGATAAAACAGCTTGTAGTCGTTTTCGTTGTTGGAAAGCCCGGCCACAAGATTCTTGAACGCAAAAAAGCTGGAAATATCCAGGTTCTGGGTGCGGTACTCGTCAATTTTGGCAAAGGTCTTTTTCAGCGTTTCTTCGGAGTAGAAGATGGCAGGCTCGTTCATATCGTTCCAGAACCCCTCAATGCCCTGGTTCAGCAGGAACTTGTACTTGCTGCCAAACCAGGCGCGGGCTTCGGGGTTGAGCATATCAGGGAAATGCACCCGGCCCGGCCACACACCGGCCACAAAGGGGGTGCCATCCTGATTGGTGCAGAAGTAACCGTTCTTCACGCCCTCTTCGTATACATCGTACCCGTCCTCAATTTTAACACCCGCATCAATGATGGGCACAAGGCGGATGCCCTGGGCTTTCATCTCGGCGGCAAAATCTGCAAAATGGGGGAAGCGCTGCTCGTCCACCGTAAAGTCCTTGTAGCGCTCCATGTAGTCAATATCCAGCACCACGGCGTCCAGCGGCATGTTGTTGGTGCGGTAGTTGGCCACAACCTCGCGCACTTCGTCCTCGTTCATGTAGCTCCAGCGGCTCTGGGTAGCACCAAAGGCCCATTTGGGCGGGATGTAGCTGCGCCCTACCAGCTGGCGGAACTGGTGCACAATATCGGTCGGGCTTTCACCCTCAATGATGTAAAGGTCGTAATTTTCTTCGGCCACTGTCACCCGCAGGGTGTCCAGATCGGTGTAGCCGCAGTCAAAGGTGACCTTGCCGGGATAGTCGATAAAAAAGCCAAAAGTGGCTTTGCCGGACACGATCATGAAGTTGTAAGCGCCGTACAGTGAGGATTTGTTTTCGGTATGGTTGGGGTCATCGCTGCATTTGCTCTCGTACACCCAGCCGCGCTTGTTGATGCCGCGGATGTTTTCACCCAGGCCATACAGGATATCCTGCGGGTCCATGGCATAAGAGAAGCCGTCCGGTTCCCTGGTGAGATATGGAATCGTTTCCATCGCGGGTACAAAAGAACCCACCACGCTTTCGGTATCAAATGGGTGGCCGTATTGCTTTTTGTAAATCAAGGCAGTTTCCTCCCGAATAAATTTGCTTTGGGGCTGATTTAACTATAGCAAATTGCGGGCAGAAAGGGAAGAGGGAAGTTTAGTTAGGAGTTAGGAGGGAGGAGTTAGGAGTTTTGCGGCACCACAAGGTTGGTGCTGGACGAATTAGGAATTAGCAATGAGCAATTAAAAAGAATAAAGGCAATACCGCATAATTCTAAGTGCCGATACGGCGAGCGAGGTGCGGCAGATGCCAAGCCAAAAGCGCAGATAATACTGGATGCTGCAAAGGTGAGCGCCGCCAGTGGCGGAAACAGCGAACCGAAGCAGGGGCAGCGGTCGCAGAGTGCGAGGGGCTTTTGCCCCCGAAGCACGATGCGGGTACCGCAACCCGACATTATCGAGCATTCTGGCAACGCAGATGCCGTGCCGCAGCTGCCGGAGCGGTGCTTAAGCCGCAAGGCGGGAATTGTGCGGTGTTGCCTAAAGAAAAAAGAATAATGGCGGTGGATCGCGGCGCGGAGCACCGCTCGGAGATATTAGGTTTGTTACGATTCAATACACGGGTAGTAGAAAGGGAAAACGGTGCCCACTTATAACAAGAGCTAAAACCCAGTGCCTACCTATTTTATATATTATATATCCTTATGCTCAAATTCTGCTTCGATTTGGAGCTGCACAAACAGGAGATCTTGGGCATCGGTGGTCTGTCTGACTGTGGCATGGTGTTTCGTCTTGCAAACAAGAATGCGCGAGAAAACGCATGAACACAGGAATATAGTGCTTAATAGATACAGTATAATCTACTTAATGTGAAGGACAAATCTATTTTATTTAAGGAAGCCATTCGGTAAGTGGCTGGCATGACTCGCATTGCTGAACAAAATACAGTGTTTGAATGAGTTCTAATAGGCTGTTACTTACCCTACTCTGTATTTCGCTAAACCTATCTTTAGCGAAATTGATAATGGGGCACATTTATACCCTCTCCATTTTACAGCTAACAATTCAGCAAAGCCCGCCCATGACGGTGCCCGCATCGTGCCGCACGATCGATATACTTTGCAGCTGCTTTTCAAATAACATCAAACCCAATATTTACTGAGCGGCGCTTCTGCGCCGCAGGCCACCATAATGATTCATTATTCTTTATTACTTATTCTTTTTTTCGCGCCCAACTCCTAACGGTCTCTCTGCCTAATTTTCTTTCGTCAAACTTGCTATTTTCCGTTTTCTCCAAACTTTCACACACTTGTTTGTAAATAATCATGAATTTATCACAAATGTATTGACGATGGGGCAGGTTTGGCGTATGATACAGATATTGAAACAAATATTCCGGTAAACATGAAATTTGAGAAATAATAGTTCGAAACCGTCTTCGTGTGGCAGCCAGCCGCGGGGTATTTGTTGCCGGGTAACCGGGGCGCAAGGCAGTATTGGCCTTGGTTTACCCATTTTTGTGGAACACGCCGCTTTCGCTTGCAACCCTGATAGCGGCATTATAAAAAGGAAAACCATATTAAGGAGGATACCCCATGAAAAAGTCAGTCAGCCGTACCTTGGCCATGGCTTTGGCCGCCTGCATGGCAGCAGGCACTTTGGCCGCCTGTGGAAGCAGCGGTTCTTCCGCGGTCGCTTCCAGCGCAGCTGAGTCTACCGCAGATTCCACTGCCGCTTCCACCGAATCCGGCACCCCGGATTACTCCAATGAGGACCCCATCAACATCCGAATTTATCTGTCGGATAATGCTACCCTTCCTTATAAAGAAGACTGGCTCACCTTTACCGAAGTGCAGAAGCGCTGCAACGTCAACTTGGACGTTGAGGCCATTCCTATTGCGGACTACTCTACCAAGGTTTCTCTGGCACTGAATACCGGCGAGAACGTTCCCGATGTCATCCTGTACCAGTCCACCACCGGTGAGAATGCTTCTTTGGCTCTGAACGGCGCTCTGGTTCCCATCAGCGACTACAGCGACTGGACCCCCAACTTCAACGCACGCGTTGAGGAAATGGGCCTGCAGGACGATGTGGATATGTTGAACCTGCAGGACGGCAAGCGCTACTATATGCCGTCTTTGACCGATAAGCCGTTCTATGACGGCGGCCTGATCCTGCGTGAGGATTATCTGGAATCCAAGGGTCTGGAAGCCCCCAAGACCTTTGATGACCTGTACGAGATCCTGAAGGCTTACAAAGCTGATTATCCCGATTCTTACCCGCTCACCATTCTGGCTGGTCCCCGCGTTCTGTTCCGTATGACGATGCCTTCCTTCGGCATCAGCGTGGGCAAAAACAGCGCCGATGGCTCTTACGTTCTGAGCTATGATTACGACAACAAGGATTTCTTTGCTGGCGCAATTGATGATAAGTGCAAAGAATACTTCGCATTCCTGAACAAGCTCTACTCCGAAGGCCTGCTTGACCCCGAAATGGCTGACCCCATTGATGGTGATAAGTGGAGCCAGAAGTTGGCTACCGGTTCTTCCATGGCCACCTACGCTTACTATGACCAGATTGGCGGCGTGGAAGCTGCCAGCGAGATCGACGGCTTTAAACTGCAGATGTATGCACCGCTGGAAGGCCCCGCAGGTGCCCACCATCAGCCCAAGTCCCGCACCGGTTCCGGCATCATGTTCCCCAAAAAGACTGCTGAACGCGATGATTTCGAGCGCATTGTCCGCACCATCGATGAAATGTTCTACTCTGAGGAGAATGCAAAACTGTGGTGCCTGGGTGTTGAAGGCGAGACCTACACCATGGACGGCGACAAGATCGTTTACTCTGACGACATTGTGAACAGTGCTGACGGCATTTATAAGAGCATGCAGCTCAAGTACGGCTGCGGTTCCGACGTTACCCAGATGGTCTGGATCAACGAGCGTGAAATGTCCAAATACGACGAGAACTATGCCGAAATCAACACCGAAGTTGCTGCAATGGATGATGCTATCCAGCCCGTACCTCCCACCCCGCAGTTTGACGACCTGACCGCTGAGGATGCCGCCAGCCTGCGCACCCCGCTGGGCGATACCTTTGAAGTTTGGGCAGATGCTTTCATCACCGGCAAGAAGAGCACCGACACCGATTGGGATGCTTACGTTGCTGAAATGAAGAACCTGAGCATTGACCAGTACCTGCAGATGTACAACGACAACAATAAGTAAAATATTGACCAGTTGATCCTCAGCAGGGGGCATATCCGTGGAGGATATACCCCCTGCTTTTATTTTTAAGGGCAGGCGCGGTTCGCGCCGCCCCCAACCAAAGGAGCGCAATCCATGGGTAAGGCAAAAGCAAAGCTTACGCCGGCCGAAAAGGCCCAGCGGCGTTCGCATACCATCAAGCACCTGAAGCAGTACAGCGCATTATATGCCATGATGATTCTGCCGCTGCTGTATTTCATCATCTTCAAATACGTTCCCATGTTCGGCAACATTCTGGCATTCCGGCGCTACCGCCCCGGCCAGGGTATGTTTGGCACCGAATGGACCCTGCGCTACTTTGAGCGGTTCCTGAAAGATCCCGCTTTCTGGCGCGCATTCCGCAACACGTTAGTGGTTTCGCTGGAAAACCTGGTTATTAACTTCCCGCTGCCCATTATCTTCGCAATCCTGCTGAACGAAGTGCGCAATAAGCACCTGAAAAAAGTTGTGCAGACTATCTCCTACATGCCGCGTTTTATCTCCACGGTGGTCGTTATCGCCATCATGAACGAGATTCTTTCTCCCAGCACCGGCCTGCTGAACAACCTTCTGCACAACGTCTTCGGCATGACCCCCGTCTACTTCATGAACGAGCCAGGCTGGTTCCGCCCGCTGTACATCCTGTCGGAATCCTGGCAGTACACCGGCTGGACCGCCATCATCTATCTGGCCGCTATCACCGGCATCAGCAGCGATCTGTATGAAGCCGCTGAGATGGATGGCGCTACCCGCCTGCAGCAGATCTTCCACGTGACCATCCCCTCCATCATGCCTACCATCATGGTCATGCTGATCATGAACGTTGGCCGTATGCTGAGCATTGGCTATGAAAAGGTCCTGTTGATGTACACTCCGTCTAACTCCGGCGTCAGCGATATCATTGATACGCTGGTTTACCGCACCGGTCTGCAGAACCAGAACTACTCTTACGCAACGGCCATTGGCCTGTTTGGCGGCATCATTGGTCTGATTCTGGTTTCAGGCTCCAACGCAATCAGCAAAAAGCTGACGGACGAAAGCCTGTATTAAGTGAGGCAAAAAGATGAGCAAGTATTATAAAACAAAAGAAAACGTCGTTTTTGACACCATTGTCAACCTGGTCATGATCTTTACCCTGCTTGTCTGCTTTTTGCCGTTTGTGTATATGGCAGCGCTGTCCCTCTCCAGTTCCAAGGCCATCATCAACAACCAGGTCCTGTTCTGGCCAGTCGGCTTTAACCTGGATGCTTACAAGCAGATCTTCACCTACCCCAACTTTTTCCAGGCATATGGCAATACCTTTATTTATACCATCGGCGGTACTACCATCGCTATGTTGATGACGATCATGTTCGCCTATCCCCTGTCCAAAGACAACCTGATGGGCCACAAGGTTTTCATGAAGATCGTTGTTATCTCGATGTTTTTTGCCGGCGGCATGATCCCCAACTACCTGCTGGTATCCTCTTTGCACCTGACCGGCACCCGCTGGGCTATGCTGCTGCCCTTCTGCATCAGCCAGTTCAACCTGATCATCATGATCAACTCTTTCAAATCTCTCCCGCACGAGCTGGAGGAAGCTGCTCTTATTGACGGCCTGGGCTATTGGGGCATTTTGCGCCGCATCATTGTGCCGCTTTCCACCGCTGCCATTGCAACGGTCGGCCTGTATTATGCGGTGTTCTTCTGGAACGACTGGTTCAATTCTTTGATCTACCTCAATAAGGAGCAGTACCCCGTTATGCTGTTCCTGCGCAACATTGTCAACGGCACTGCCATGGTTGGCGATGGTGCAGGCTCTGCGGATAAATCCTCCCTGGGTATTGCCATCAAGTCTGCCGTTATCATTGTTTCCACCCTGCCCATCATCATCCTGTATCCCTTCCTGCAAAAATACTTCGTCAAGGGCCTTACTGTCGGCGGCGTCAAGGGTTAATGCCCGCCGCACAGCAGGCAGGGCTCTACACCTGCCAAATGCGAGGAATTGTTTATGGTAAAACTGGATCATATTTCAACCGAGCAGCGGAACCCGGCAACCAGCCATATTGATGAGGTTTCAACGCTTGAGATCGTCCGCCTGATGAACCAGGAGGACAAAAAAGTAGCCGAAGCGGTGGAAGTGGTTCTGCCGCAGATCGCTGCAGCTGTGGATGTGATTTACGCCGCGCTGCAAAAAGGCGGACGGCTGATTTATTGCGGATGTGGTACTTCCGGCCGTCTTGGCGTGCTGGATGCAGCCGAATGCCTGCCTACATTCAGCGCCGGGCGCGATATGGTGGATGCCGTTATTGCGGGCGGCCAGCGCGCTATGCTGATCCCGGTGGAGGGCGCCGAGGACAACCGCGACCTTGGCAAAGAGGACTTGGAAAAGCTGAATTTCAGCCAGAAGGATGTTCTGTGCGGTATTGCCGCCAGCGGCCGCACCCCCTATGTGCTGGGTGCGATGGAGTATGCCCACAGCCTTGGCGCAGCGGTCATCAGTGTAACCTGCTGCCCCGGCAGTGAGGTAGACACCCGGGCTGACATTGGCATTTCCCCCATGCCGGGGCCGGAAGTTATTACCGGTTCCACCCGCCTGAAAAGCGGCACTGCCCAAAAAATGGTGCTGAACATGCTTTCCACCGCCACCATGATCAAGCTGGGCAAAGTGTATGGCAACCTGATGGTTGATGTGCGCGCCAGCAACGAAAAGCTGGTGGAGCGCTGTGTACGCATTGTGCGCACCGCCACCGGTGCCGACAGTGTTGCCGCCCGCAACGCCCTGGAGCAGTGCGGTTACAGCGCCAAAACCGCTATCCTGATGATTCTCTGTAAAATTGACGCCCCCACCGCGGAAGCAAGACTGGAAAAAACACATGGGAGAATTGCGGAAGCGCTGAACAACCTATAATTCAGAATTAACAATTAGGAATGAGTAATTAGGAATTGAATGAATAATTAAAAAAGAATAAAGGCAATACCGCATAATTCTAAGTGCCGATACGGCGAGCGAGGTACGGCATCTGCCGGAGCGGTGCTTAAGCCACAAGGCGGGAATTGTGCGGTGTTGCCCTAACTAACACTGGTGCTTACCATGAAAATTTTTGCTCAAAAACTTCTGGTGGGCCGTACATTCCTAGCCAATCAGACCGTGACGGTCGAAGACGGCCAGATCACTGCCATTGGTGGCGGGGGTCCGGCCGATTTTTCTGTCTGGGCCTTAACACCCGGACTGGTTGACCTGCACTGCCACGGCGGCCAGGGCTTTGACCCGGAGCTGAATGAACGCCCCCTGCCCGAGTTCCTGACCATCCTGCTTTGCCACGGCGTAACGGATGTGCTGCTCACCCTTGGGGCGGAGCCGCTGCCCACCATGCGCCGGGCGCTGGCGGTGGTACAAACCGCCATGCAGCAGCAGGCCGCAGGCAAACTGCCCGGCGCGCATATTTTGGGTGTTCATCTGGAAGGGCCCTTTTTGAGTCCCGAACGTCCCGGTGCCATGCCACCCGCCGCGCTGCTGCCGCCAACCCTCGCCGCGTACCAGACGCTGGTACAGGGGTATGAATCCGTCATCCGGCAGGTGACCCTTGCCCCGGAGCTTCCCGGTGCGCTGGAACTTGGCGCAGCTCTGGCGGCGCGAGGTATCCGGGTGCAGGCCGGGCACACCGATGCTGATTACGAGACCGCCCAGCGTGCTTTTTCTGCTGGATTTACAGGTCTGTGCCATACCTTCAACGCCTGCCGCCCCCTGCGCCACCGCGACCCCGGTGTGGTGGCCGCCGCTCTGCTCGATCCTAACGTGACCACCGAGTGCATCTGCGATCTGGTTCACCTGCACCCCGCCGCTTTGCAGCTTGTCTACCATATGAAAGGCCCTGAAGCGATGATTGCCGTATCCGACAGTGTGGCTACCCATGGTCTGCCCGATGGACGCTACACCGTGGCCGGGCAAGATTATATTGTGCAAAACGGTGTGAGCCGCTGCGCAAACGGCACCCTGGACGGTGGCGGTGTTTATCTGGACGGTGCAGTGCGCAATTTGCAGAGCATTGGGATCCCCGCACAGGACGCCTGCCTGATGGCATCTACCACCCCCGCCGCCCTGCTCGGTCTGCCCCGCACCATCCACCCCGGCCACCCCGCCGTGCTGGTGGGATGGAGCGAAGGATGGCAGGTGGAGAGGGTATGGCGAGATAGTTAGGAGGGAGGAGTTAGGAGTTGGCGGCGCGGCAAGGTCCGGTATGAAATCATTAGAAATTAGCAATGAGTAATTAGGAATTGCTTGTGAGGATGAGATTCGTCATCGGCTAACGGGGACGCTATACCGCAATTTGCAGAATGGTGCAAGGCTTTGTCTTACGGTAGGGCGGGAGTACCCGACCCCACCGAGACAGTGCCCTATTCCACGTTATAAAGATGTTGTGACATCTATCCCGCGAATTCAGAACGTTTTGTGGGTTTTAATAAACAACGAACCTGATATCTCCTGAGCGGCGCTTTGCGCCGCGGTCCACCAACATTATTATTTATTCATTATTCTTTTTTCTCTTCGCTCTGCTCACCCTCAAATTTCTCATTACTAATTTCTAATTCTCCACAACGCTCCATCGAGGTTCAACCATGTTTCTTTCCGGTATTGATATTGGCGGTACAAGCATTAAGTTCGGCGTTTTTGATGAACAGCTGAACCTTTTGCAACAGTGGAGCCGCCCCACACCCAAAGAACCTGCCGAAGCCGCCGCGCTGATTGCGGCGCAGTTGGAACCGTATCACGTTGCGACTATTGGGGCCGGTGCGCCCGGCACGCTGAACGCTGCGCGCGAAACCATTACGGCGGATAATCTGGCATGGGTAGATGTGCCCCTTGCTGCGTTGCTGCGCCGGGCGTCCGGTCTACCCGCGGTGGTCATTAACGATGGCCACGCGGCAATGTTGGCCGAAATGCGTTCCGGTGCACTGCAAAATGTACAGACAGGTATTCTGCTCACCCTGGGTACCGGCATTGGCGGGGGCATTGTCATCAATGGGCAGTGCTGGCGCAGCCCCACCGGGCTGGCCCCGGAACTGGGGCATATCATTACCCACAGCGACGGTCTGCCCTGCCCCTGCGGCCAGTGCGGCTGCTTTGAACAGTACGCTTCGGCCACCGCGTTGATCCGCATGGCCGGCGGCGAGTCCCCCGCCGACCTGATTGCCCGCGCCCGCAGCGGCAATGCTGCGGCGCAGGCCGTGTTTGCCCAGTATGTGCACGAGCTTTGCACCGGCATTGTTTCCCTCAACTCCATTTTTGCGCCGGAGGTCGTAGCCCTGGGCGGCGGCATCAGCGAGGCAGGCGATTTTCTGCTGGATGCCTGCCACACCACTTTGGCCCGCCTGCACGCCAAACCCCAGCCCACCCTCCGCCTTGCCGCCCACCGCAACTCCGCAGGAATCATTGGCGGGGCGATTGCAAGTTTGAAGTTAGGAGTTACGATGCATTAAGGCCTGATACAAAATAATTAGGAATGAGTAATGAGAAATTAGGAATTTGTGGTGGAGTATAGGCGTATTACAATTTTTGATTGTCGTACCGTGAACGCCGGCGCGATGAGGTCATCGCGCCCTACAAAACATTTAATAGCCAATCGCACTTTTTAACAACCGGCAAACCTAAGGCAACACCGCACAATTCCCGCCTGACGGCTTAAGCACCGCTCCGGCGGCTGCGGCACTTAGAATTATGCGGTATCGCCCTAATATCTCCTGAGCGGCGCTTTGCGCCGCGGTCCACCACAATGATTCATTATTCTCTATTCTTTATTCTTTTCAGGTTTAGACTTTTTCCTACCGCCAATTCCTAATCTCTCATTGCTAATTTCTAATTCACATCAACTCCGAACTCCTACCTGTTTTCGAGGTGCTCTATGCCTACCGCGATTGATAATCTCCTTTCCCGCATGACATTGGAAGAAAAGATCGGCCAGATGATCCTGGCCAGTATCGAGGTATCCCGCATGGATGCGGGCACGCGGGAATTTTTACGCAAAAATCATATCGGCAACGTTATTTTGTTTGGCAAAAACTGTGCCGGGCGGGCCGCGCTGGCGCAGTTGAACGCTGAGATCCAGCACACCGTCATGGCGGAAAACGGTCTGCCTGCTCTTATCGCCATCGACCAGGAGGGCGGCTGTGTTACCCGCCTGCGCAGCGAAGCCACGGTTTTTCCCAGCGCCATGGTCATTGCCCGCACGGGCGATCCCGCCAACGCCTACAAAGTTGGGCGTATGATGGGCGGTGAGCTGCGGGCACTGGGTATTAACCTGGACTGTGCGCCGGTGCTGGATACTCTTTCCGGCCCTGCGGAACGCCGTTATTATGGGAAAACTGTGCAATCCATCGCGGATTATGGCTGCGCCATGGCCCGCGGCCTGCGGGATGCCGGGGTGCTGGCCTGCGGCAAACATTTCCCCGGCCATGAGCAGACCGGTGCCGATACACACTTCGGCTTTGTGGTGGACAATACCCCGCGTGACACATTGATGAATAGCTGCTTAACGCCCTTCTGCCGCGCGATGTCAGAGGACCTTGCCAGCGTGATGGTATCGCATGTCTGCTTCCCCGCGCTGGATGACACCGATACGCCCTGCTCCATGTCCGCGCCCGTCATCCAGGGCGTGCTGCGTAGGCAACTGGGGTACCAGGGGCTTGTCATCAGTGACGGCTTGCAGATGCACGCCATTCTGGACCAGTACGGCGCACCACAGGGCTGTGTGCAGGCGGCACTGGCCGGGTGCGACCTGCTGATTATTGGCAACGGCGGCGATAACGCCGACCCCACCGGTAAAGATGTGCAGACCCCCTGCATCCGTGCCCTGTGCGATGCTGTGGCCGATGGAACCCTGCCGATGGCGCGGGTGGATGAATCGGTGCGGCGGATCTTGGCATGCAAGCTGGCGCTGGGCTGGACTATGCCCGCCCGCGATGCCGCCAGCCAGGATTGGAGCAATCATGCTGCCCTTGCGGATGCGTTGGCCGAAACCGGTGTGACGGTACAAGACTCCCACGGCCTGCTGCCACTGCCCGCAGGGACGTTATTTATTGCGCGGGCGTCCGGTACCGGTACTGGCGTGACGGAGGGCGATCGCATTACGGAAAGCTTTGCTCCACTGGCTGCACGGCGTTTGGGCGGCCAGTGCGCTGTCTACCACACGGTGGAAGAACTGCCGGAGCTGGCGGATGTCTGTGCCGCGGCGCCCGCGGTGGTATTCGCCTTTGGCACCCGTGAGGAAGCCGCCGCTGCCGCCCAGGCCGCCGAAGCGCTGGCTGCGCACAACCCGCGCTTCTGTGCTGTCTGCTTGGCCGAGCCGGACGCTTTGCAGCACTATCCCTTTGCTGCCAGTACCGTGAGCGCCTGGGACCGCACCGAGCCCGCCATGCGTGCCGTCTGCCGCGCGCTGGCAAACCCACAAATTTGAAGGAGGGGCAAACCATGGCATTTTTCCGCTGTGACGTCATGTCGGAATCTCTCGGCATGGCAACATCGGTGCTTGTTACCATGCCGGATACCGGAGATTTGGCCGCCGCGCCAGTGGTGTACCTGCTGCATGGCCTGACTGACAACTGCACCGGCTGGCTGCGCTATACCCAGGCCGAACACCTGGCCCGCACCCATGGGGCTATTCTGATCGTTCCCGAAGTGCAGCGCAGCTTTTATACCGATATGGCCTGCGGCCCCAAGTATTTCACCTACATTAATCAGGAATTGCCAACGCTCTGCCGCCGGTTTTTCGGCATTCAGCCCGTACCGGAGCGCACTTATATTATGGGGCTTTCGATGGGCGGATACGGTGCTATGAAATGCGCTTTTACTGCGCCGCAGCAGTACGCCGGGTGCGCCGGTTTTTCCTCGGTGGCGGAAATCCAGGCCGAACTGCCCCAGCTCTGCCGCTGGCATGAAGATCAGGCAATTTTCCCGCACGGCATTGTGCCGCCACAGGATGATCTGTTTGACTTGGTGGAGAAATTCCGCGACGGAACGTGCCCCATGCCCCGCCTGTTTTTGGCCTGCGGCCAGCAGGACAGTCTGTACCCCGCCAACCTACGCCTGCGCGATACCTTGCAGGCGATGAATTGGCCCCTGACTTGGTACGAAGCCCCCGGCGACCACAACTGGTTTTTCTGGAACGATGCGCTGGGAAGAGCGATGAAAGAACTTTTGGAAAATTAGGGCAACACCGCACAATTCCCGCCTTGCGGCTTAAGCACCACTCCGGCGGCTGCGGCACGGCATCTGCGTTGCCAAAATGCTCGATAATGTCGGGTTGCGGTACCCGCATCGTGCTTCGG
>NZ_PSQF01000067.1:0-15040 GCF_003324125.1 Subdoligranulum sp. APC924/74
TATCTGCGCTTTTGGCTTAGCAGCTGCCGCACCTCGCTCGCCGTATCGGCACTTAGAATTATGCGGTATTGCCCTAACTTACAATTCCAGCCCTTTCGTTTCCTCCAGCCCCAGCATGATGTTCATGCACTGCACGGCGGCACCGGAGCTGCCTTTGCCAAGGTTGTCCAGCAGGCTAATGAGCAGCATCCGCTTGCCGTCGGGGGAAACAGTGGGGTAAATTTCCAAGGTGTCCTTGCCGGCCAGCGTATTGGCGGGCAGGAACTTGGGGGCAGTGCCCAAAGCGTGCACCTTGATCATGGTTTCGCCTGCGTAATACTCCTGCAAAGCGGTGGCCAGCTCCTCAGCGCTGTGGCCCACAAGGTCCAGACGCAGGGGAACGGTAACTTCCATGCCGCAGTAGTAGTCATCCACAATGGGACAGAACACCGGCGGCTCCGCAAGGCCGCAGATCTTCTGCATTTCCGGCAGGTGCTTGTGATCCAGCGTTAAGCCGTAGGGGCGCGGGCTTTCAAAGGCAATGTCGCGCTCCGGGTCGCGGTACTGGGCAATGCCGCTTTTGCCTGCGCCGGAATAACCGGAAAGCCCGTGGCAGGTCAGCGGATAATCTGCAGCCAGCAGGCCAAGCTCCACCAGCGGGGCCACCAGCGTGATAAAGCCGGTGGCATAGCAGCCCGGAACAGCCACGCGGTTGGCGGTGCGCAGAGAATCCCGTTTGCCATGCAGCTCCGGCAGGCCATACACCCAATCCGGCGCGGTGCGGTGTGCGGTAGAAGTGTCCAGAATACGCACATCGGGGCGCAGCAGGGGCACAACCTCCCTGGCTGCAGCATCCGGCAGGCACAAAAAGCTCAGATCGCTCTGGTTAATCACGGCGGCGCGGGCGTTTACATCCTTGCGGTCGGCTTCGGAAATGTGCAGGATCTCAAATTCATCCCGTGCGGCCAGGCGGTCCGCAATGCGCAGGCCGGTTGTGCCGGAAGAACCATCCACAAAAATTTTATACTTAGCCATTCCAAACAAACCCCTATCTATTACAGCGTTCAGCAGTTGATTTTGCTTTTTACATCCGCGATCTGTTTCAGCACGCTGGCCTGAGTGGGGCCGCCGTAACTGGTGCGGCCCTCGCAGCAGTGCGTCAGGTCAATGGCGTCATAGATGTCCGCCTCAAACAGATCACTGTACTGTTTAAACTCGTCCAGCGTCAGCTCTTCCAGCGTTTTGTCTGCCCGGATACAGGCACCCACCATGGTGCCGGTGCATTTGTAAGCATCGCGGAACGGCATGCCTTTCTTGGTCAGGTAGTCGGCGCAGTCCGTTGCGTTGATAAAGCCCTTGGCGGCGGCGCGGCGCATGTTGGCGGGCAGCGGCGTCATGGTGGCCAGCATCGGGGTGATGGTTTTTAAGCACAGCTCCAAAGTGTCCACCGCGTCAAATACGGCTTCCTTGTCCTCCTGCATGTCCTTGTCGTAGGCGAGGGGGATGCCCTTCATCATAACCAGCAGGGTGTTCAGGTCGCCGTAAACGCGGCCGGTCTTGCCGCGAATCAGCTCGGTCACGTCCGGGTTTTTCTTCTGCGGCATAATGGAAGAACCGGTGGTGAAAGCGTCGTCCAGCTCAATGAACTTGAACTCCCAGCTGCACCACAGGATGATCTCTTCCGACAGGCGGGACAGATGCATCATGCAGGTGGCCATGGCGCTGGTCAGCTCAATGCAGAAATCGCGGTCAGATACGCCATCGATCGAGTTGCCGCAGGGAGCAGCAAAGCCCAGCTCCTGTGCCGTATAAAAACGGTCCAGCGGGTAGGTGGTGCCAGCCAGAGCGCCGGAACCCAACGGGCACTCAGCGTCCATGCGGGCGGTGGCGTCCTGCATGCGGCCCAGGTCGCGCAGCAGCATCCAGGCGTAAGCCATCAGCTGGTGGCCAAAGGTGACCGGCTGGGCACGCTGCAGATGGGTGTAACCGGGCATAACATAGGAAGAAGATTTTTCTGCCTGGTCGCAGATGGTCAGGATCAATTCCTTGATCTGCCCCTGCAAGTGGAGCGATGCTTCCCGCAGGTTCAGGCGGATATCCAGCGCAACCTGGTCGTTGCGGCTGCGGCCGGTGTGCAGCCGCTTGCCAGCATCGCCCACGCGGGCGGTCAGAGTCTGCTCCACAAAGGTGTGCACATCCTCGGCATTGGGGTCAATCTCCAACGCGCCGCTGTGCAGATCGTTCAAAATGGATTGCAGGCCCTTGTGGATATCGTCCACATCCTGCTGGGAGATGATGCCCTGCTTGCCCAGCATAGCAGAGTGTACCATGCTGCCGTGGATATCCTGTTCGATCATCCGCGCATCAAAGCGGATGGAAGAGTTAAAGTCGTTCACGCGGCTGTCCACCGCTTTGCTGGAACGTCCCTGCCAAAGTTGGGGCATAAGAAAACCTCCGGTGTTATTGTAATGAATAGAGAATAAAGAATAATGAAACATGTTGGTGTGCGCGCCGCGCGCGCAAATAAAATAGATACAGCCTTTTAATGGGGGCTCAGTCTGATGTTTGCTGCGACCTTGGCTTTTTTTGAGCTGTGCCGCAGGCACGGCGGTCCACCATCATTATTCTATAGTATATACTGGAACGCCAAAGCCGCCAAGGGGGTCAATGCCTCCCTGGCGGCAGTTTTGTTAATGGAAAAATGCGATTACTTTACTTCCGGCCAGTTCTTTGCCAGCTTGGCGCGCTCAGCAATGGGCAGGCCAAACAGGTTGATAAAGCCGTTTGCATCAAACTGATCGTAATCCTCATCCTCGCCGAAGGAAGCAGTCTGCTCATCGTACAGGGTGAACGGGCTGGTAACACCAGCGTTGATCAGGTTGCCCTTGTACAGCTTCAGTTTCACATCACCGGTAACGGTCTTCTGCAGGTCGTCGGTGAATGCGCTCAGGGCTTCACGCAGCGGGGTGAACCACTTGCCATCGTAAACCAGCTCGCCCATCTTCTGAGCAACGGACTCCTTGAAGTGGAAAGCATCCTTGTCGATGGTGATGGTTTCCAGAACGTTGTGAGCCTTGTACAGGATGGTGCCGGCGGGGGTTTCGTACACGCCGCGGCTCTTCATGCCGACAAGACGGTTCTCAACGATATCCAGCTGGCCAATGCCATTCTCGCCGCCGATCTTGTTCAGGTACTCAATCAGGGCAACACCGTCCATCTCCTTGCCGTCCACAGCGGTAGGAATGCCCTTCTCAAAGTGGATGGTAACATAGGACGGGGTATCCGGTGCCTGCTCCGGGGAAACACCCAGCTCCAGGAAGCCGGGCTTGTTGTACTGCGGCTCCAAAGAGGGCTTTTCGAGGTCCAGACCCTCGTGGCTCAGATGCCACAGGTTCTTGTCCTTGGAGTAGTTGGTCTCACGGTTGATACGCAGGGGAATGTTGTGTGCCTCGGCGTAATCGATCTCTTCGTCACGGCTCTTGATGTCCCACTCACGCCACGGGGCGATGATGGCCATTTCGGGGGCCAGTGCTTTTAGGGCCAGCTCAAAACGAACCTGGTCGTTGCCCTTGCCGGTGCAGCCATGGCAGATGGCATCGGCATTCTCTTTCTTGGCAATCTCAGCCAGTGCCTTTGCGATGCACGGACGAGCATGAGAGGTGCCCAGCAGGTACTCTTCGTACTTGGCATCGGCTTTCAGGCAGGGCCAGATGTAGTTCTCAACGTAATCTTTCTTCAGGTCCAGAACGTACAGCTTGGAAGCGCCGGTCTTGAGGGCCTTTTCTTCCAGGCCGTCCAGCTCAGTGCCCTGGCCAACGTCGCCGGAAACAGCAACAACTTCGCAGTTGTTGTAGTTCTCTTTCAGCCAGGGAATGATGATGGAGGTATCCAGACCGCCGGAGTAAGCCAGAACAACCTTTTTAATATCTTCCTTTTTCTTTTTCATAAGAACTGCCCTCTTTCAAAATTCTATCCGCCGAAGTGGCTGAATATTTATTCATTTGATGTTTCTTATTATACACGCCCTGCAACAAATTGCAACACGGCATATTGCACAAGGAAATTTCAACTTATAGAGATGACTTTGTTCTAGAACTTGCATTTTGCGGCGCAAAGGGAAAAAACAAAGCGGACTATTTGCATTTTTATTCATGGAATTGAATATTTGCCGCATAAAGCCCGCATATCGCAGTTGAAAAAGGATACAGAAAAGTGCCAAAGGGTACAAAAAAGCTCTTCCCCACAAAAACGGGGAAGAGCGGAGAGGAAAAGATGATGACAAGTTGGGAGGATTGATCCTGCAAGGGTAGGACAGTGGCGATTTGTCCCGGCAAAGTTATTCTTTGCTGGCACATTCGGCGCAAACGCCGGTCACGGTCAGGCAGTGGCCTTCAATACGCAGGCCGGGAACATTTTTGATCAGGGCGTTCAGCTCGCCTTCCGGCAGATCAAGGTTAATGATCTTGTGGCACTTGCGGCAGTAAAAATGCTCATGGGAGTTGGGGTCCCAGTCAAAGCATTCGGCACCGCTGATCATGCCAACGCGGCCGATCATATCGTTATCAGCCAGGGTGTTCAGATTGCGGTACACCGTGCCCAGGCTGATATGAGGGCAGCGCTCACGGGCATAACCGTAAATCTGCTGCGCAGAAAGATGCTCTTTATGCTCTTGAATGGTTTCCAGAATAATCTGGCGCTGCCAAGAATATTTCATAGCGAGTGTTCTCCTTAAAGTTACGGATGGTTCATCTTCGACACACTTTTAACGAACGCCGATTTTTAACTTATTTTAACACTGGGGTATTACTATGTCAATATATTAAATGCGAAAAATCCGCAAAAAGTTTCGTAGCTTAAAATAAAATGAACAAACCGGGTGAAACCTGAAAAAATGAAAAATTTTGTACTGCACTTTATTGCGCTATTGTTGTATAATACAGGAACAAAAATCGGAACAACACCGGGAATGGCTGCCAGCTGATGCCCGCAAGCCCATGGCTGCGCTATTTGTGCCGCAGCACTGCCGGCGCAGAAAAGGGAGAAAAAACTTTTTGAAAAAATTCAAAAAAATGCTTGACAAATGGTGCCGAAACCCGTATACTAATGGAGCACCGTTTGAGATGCACACCACATGGCGGTATAGCTCAGTTGGCTAGAGCATTCGGTTCATACCCGAAGTGTCACCGGTTCAAATCCAGTTACCGCTACCATAAATACAGGGTTTCGCTAAAATACTTGGGGGCCGGTTGCAATCGTGACTGGTAAGTTGCTTGCTGTTTTAGCAAAATCCTGTATCTCTTAGGCCCGTTGGTCAAGCGGTTAAGACACGGCCCTTTCACGGCTGTAACATGGGTTCGATTCCCGTACGGGTCACCAAAAAGCCTTAGCGTTAGCTAAGGCTTTTTTCTTTTGTATTTTAGCCCTCGTACCACACATTATACCACATCTTTGGCGGTTGGAATATATAAAGTAAAGGCAACACCGCACAATTCCCGCCTAACGGCATAAGCACCGCTCCGGCGGATCTCCGCGCCAAGAGCCGCCGCAAGCGGCGGTTGCGCTCCGAAGCGCCTCGCTGCGGCTCGGTGTGCGGCACGGCATCTGCGTTGCCAAAATGCTCGATAATGTCGGGTTGCGGTAGCCGCATCGTGCTTCGGGGGCAAAAGCCCCTCGCACTCTGCGACCGCTGTCCCTGCTTCGGTTCGCTGTTTCCGCCACTGGCGGCGCTCACCTTTGCAGCATCCAGTATTATCTGCGCTTTTGGCTTAGCAGCTGCCGCACCTCGCTCGCCGTATCGGCACTTAGAATTATGCGGCATTGCCCTTGATTTTGTTTGTAGGGGCAGATGCTTGTCATCAGCCCGCAGCAACCTTGCGGAATTGGCAGGTATAGTTTGGTGAGCGGCAACAGCCCGATGCGAGCATCGGATCCTACAAATCATTTGCAGTGCTTGCCACAGTCGATAAAGAGGTTTCTCCACGGCGGGATGAAGGCATCCCGCCCTACAGATTGCTTGCATTGCCTGCTGCCTATTATAAAAAGCTCTGTAGGGAACGGCTTATTCCGGTTCAAGAGCCGAATCAGCGGTCTGGTTGGCCTCTGAAGTTCGACTGCGGGCGCAGTGACCTACCGTACATTTTCCGAATAACGCTGCCGGCCAAAAATCTCTCTCCATTTTATCCCATTCGCTCTGAAAAATATGTTGACAAACCGCGTTTCATCTGGTATATTATACAAGCAATCTTTTGCGGTCATGGCCCGTTGGTCAAGCGGTTAAGACAGCGGCCTCTCACGCCGTTAACGTGGGTTCGATTCCCGCACGGGTCACCAAAAAACACTCCAGCTTATGCTGGAGTGTTTTTTCGTGTATCCCGTGCGAGGAATCGAACAGGGCAGTGCGCCGCAGCGCACAAAAAACAGTCCAGTGGACTATTTTTTAGCCCGCGGGAGATTCCCGCGTGTGTCACCAAAAAGCACTCCAGCTTATGCTGGAGTGTTTTTTCGTGTATCCCGAGCGAGGAATCGAACCAGACGGTGCGCAGGTGCTTTTGTGCGCGATAATGGAACGCTGTGTTTTTGGTTGTATCCTTGACATGAAAATACCCCCAGAGCTTTCAGAGTTTTTTCTCTGTCTACTCTAGGGCAACACCGCACAATTCCCGCCTTGCGGCTTAAGCACCGCTCCGGCAGATGCCGTGCCTCGCTCGCCGTATCGGCACTTAGAATTATGCGGTATTGCCCTAGGGGTAGCATATCAAAGAAGCACCGGGCTTCATATTTTTTATTTTGCCTGCCTGCTGGCGGCGTGGCGCTTGGGCAGGGGGATGGAGCATACGATGGCAATGCCAAGGGCCAGGGCAACGGCAACTTTTAAGGTTTCAATGCCTTTGCTGGTGCACAGGGCGCGGTCGTTGCGCAAAAAATAGTAAGCCGTGTAATAAATGCCCGCGCCGGGCACCAGGGGAAAAATGCCGGTCAGCAGAAATACCGTGATGGGGGCCTTGTGCCGGATGGCAAAAAAGCGGGAAAGCGCGGCCAGCGGCAGTGTGGCAATCAGTGTGGCCATGGGGGCGGTCATACCGCCAAGGGTAGTGCAGGCAATGTAGATCGTCCAGCCAACGGCCCCCACAAAACCGCAGGTCCAGTAATGGCGGCGGCCCACCTGAAAGGTGATGCCGAACGAGATGGTTGCAACCATGGCAACCACAAACTGAACCAGCATGGTAAACCAGACAGGAGCAGCACTCACCATACCACCCCCGTTACTGTGCTTAATAAGGTATACCCCAGAGTGACGCCGACAGCCAGGCATCCCGCAACCAGCAGGGCATCCACAAGCCGGATGGTGCCGGAAAGATAATCGCTGTTGATGATATCACGGATGCCCATAGTTAAGGCAACGCCGGGGGTCAGCACCATCAGCGCGCCGATGATGGCAAAGTTGACCTGCAGGGCCGGGTAGACCAGCTGGGCAATCAAAGCGGTCAGCGTGCCGGCAATGGCGGAAAGCATATCGCGGAAAATGCGGCTGATATGGTGCTTGCTGAGCGCGCAGGAACTGGCGGAGGCCAGCAGCCCGCCCAGCGCACCCACCAGCATTTCCGGCAGGCCGCCGCCAAACAGCATGGCAAAGCAGCCGGCCCCCATGGTGCCTGCTGCACAGTTGTACAGTGGGGAGAGGGTGGGCATCCGCTTCATCCGCTCAAATTCCAGCTGGGCGCTGTTCAGGTCCAGTTCGCCATCCGCCACACGGCGGGAAATGGCGTTGATGGCTTCCACATGGCCCAGGTTGGTGGAAACCACCGGAACATGCCGCACAGCGCTGACCGTTCCGTTTTGGGCGGAAGCAAAAATGCCGTTGGTCAGCACATAAACATGGAAATCCACAATGCCGAAGCTGCGGGCCATGATCTCCATGGTGTCCTGCGCGCGGAACACCTCGCCGCCATTGGCCAGCATAGCTTGGCCGCAGTCCATGATCAGATTGAACGCCAGGTCAGTCACGAATGTTCTCCTGCACAGCGGCAAACTCCGGGTAATGGGCATACAGGTGCTGGGCAATGGCTTCCATCAACAGGTAGTCGTGCTCCGAGTCGATATCAATAATGCCGGTATCCATCATCACGCTGATGCCGATCTTGCCGCGCCACAGCATGCCGTCCGTGTTGGTGGCGAGGAAATCCCGCTTGAAGACATAGATGGAAGCGTTTACATCATACACATCCGGAGCCTGCTGGCGGCCGGTGAACTCACTCTTGCAGACCTGTTCAACATGGTCGTCCACAGTTTTGACCATATTGAACCAGGGATTGCGGCGGGCTTCGCACACGCTGAACACCAGATCCAGATCATCGCGGCTCTGTTTTTTGGCGAAGGCGTTTTCGATGTCCGATTCGGTGCGCAGGGGGCTGGTGATGTCCAGGTCCATGTACCAGTCATACGGCTGGCCGGTGCGTTCCTCCATGCGGTGCAGACTGTCCTGATAGACAGCCATCTTAGGCACGCGGTCGCCGCCCAGTTCCTCGCCGCGCGGCAGGAAGATGACTTCCGGGTACTTGGCGGCAACCAATTCGGCCAGCTCCGGGCTGTCGGTGTTTAGGGCAATGTCAATGTGCAGTTCGGGATGCTTTTTGATAAACAGCTCGGCGGCGCTGAGCGAATAATACACCAGCGGGTGGCCGCAGAAGGTTTTGAGGTTTTTGTTCTTAAAGCCCTTGCTGCCTGCACGGCCGCAGATGGTGATCAACAGACGGTTCATTGTTGTTCCCCCAATGTCAGTTTTAATACTTGCAGTGCCGTGGCGGGCGGGTTCAGGCTCTCGGTTTCCTCCCCGGCGGCATAGTCAAGGAAATAATTCATCTCGCGCAGGTAGCGCTCGTTGACGTCCTCCTCATAGTGTTCCACCGCACCGTTGGGCAGGGTCAGCGTTCCGGCGCCAAAATCCGCCACGCAGCTGCCATCCTTGCAGAACAGCTCAATGGAGCGGCGGTAGGTGCGGCCAAAGTAATCCAGGTGCACTTCCGCCAGCAGGGTGGGATATTGGGCAATATAGATGGAAAGGTCGTCAGAATCAATTTCCAAATCGGAATATTTTCCGCGTATATTACAAATTGTTTCCGGCACGCCGAAGAGATCGACCAGGTAATCCCATTCATGGATCAGGTCGATGGTCACGCCGCCGCCCAGGGCCTTGTGGGCACTGTACACCGTGCGGTAATCCACCCCCGGCCGCCAGTCCGGCAGGTAGGAGGAACAGATCACCCGCGCACTGTAGGGGCGCAGGCTGGGCAGGTGATTTTTCAGCGCCAGCATGGTGCCGCACCAGCGCATGGGTGCAGCCACATAGGCTTTCTGCCCGGCGGGCAGCAGGGTGGCAAGGTCTACATCCGTCTGCTCGGCGGAAACAATGGGCTTTTCGATAAACAGCGCGTCTGCCAGGCCGCGAATTTCCTCCAATGCCTGCGCGTGCAGGCTGGTGGGGTTGGTGATAAACGCCAAATCGTAGTGAGGCAAGGCGGCGGAATCCTGCAAGGTGGTGAACTGGCTGTGCAGCAGTTCTGCCGCGCCGGGGCGCAGCGGGCGGGCTAAATCACTGCGCAGCGCATCCGCCCGCAGCGCCAGCCCGCGCTGCGCGCAGATCGCCGTCAGATTTTTCAAATGCCGGGTCCCGATGGACCCCAGACCGATAAACAGGGCAGTAAGCATGGTGACCCCCTTTTAAGTTAGGAGTTAGGAATGAGGAGTTATTGGTGTGCGCATCCGCGCATATTTTGGGCAATACCGCATAATTCTAAGTGCCGATACGGCGAGCGAGGTGCGGCAGATGCTAAGCCAAAAGCGCAGATAATACTGGATGCTGCAAAGGTGAGCGCCGCCAGTGGCGGAAACAGCGAACCGAAGCAGGGGCAGCGGTCGCAGAGTGCGAGGGGCTTTTGCCCCCGAAGCACGATGCGGGTACCGCAACCCGACATTATCGAGCATTTTGGCAACGCAGCTGCCGTGCCGCAGCTGCCGGAGCGGTGCTTAAGCCGCAAGGCGGAAATTGTGCGGTGTTGCCTTTGAATATCAGGTTTTGCCTTATTTCAAAATCGCGGCGCAAGCCGCACATTCAACTCCTAACTCCTACCTCCTAACTGATTTTCAGGTTTTATCCATAATGCGGATGGCGGCCAAATCTTTTTCAAAGCTCCAGCGGGACGTTTCTTCGCCGCGCAGGCAGGCAAAAAAGTTGGTCAGCTCATCCACATAGGCGTTCTCTACAATGTTGTCGCTGTAGCGGTTGTCATGCTCAAAGCTGGTGTAGGTGTCCACAAACTGTTTGTCACCGTTCTTGAACTCATACAGCGCTTTGGGGTTGCCCTCCCAGAACAGGTGCAGACCATCGCCAAAGCATTCAAAGTTGCGCACCGCCTTGGGGCTTACCACATCTGCTGCCAGCACACCCTGCGCACCGGAAGCATGGCGCAGCAGCAGGGTAACGCAATCAGGATAGGGCAGCCCAAGGTCGCTGATGCTGTCCTCCTGCACGGTCACATGGGTCACATCGCCAAAGGCATCCAGCAGCCAGGGCAGGTCAATGCCAAAAATCTCGCGCACGCCGCCGGTGCGGGCGTTGCCCACAAAAAAGTTTTTGTAGTTTTCCCACGGGTGCCAATCCGGCAGGTACTGGCCAATATGGTAAATATAATGCACCGGCTTGCCGAATGCAGCCACCTGCTGCTTGATGTACTGAGTTTCGCGCCGGTAAAGCATGGTGGAAGAAAGAAACAGCAGCACGCCTTTTTCTTTCGCTTTTGCCATGTTTTCCTCATAGCCGTCAGCAACCAGATTCAGCTCGGTAAATACCGGCAGGCTGTTGTCCAGCAGCTCGCTGATGATGGCCGCGTGGGTCAGGGGAGCGGTGCAAACAAGGGCGGCGTCCGGGGCTTCGGCGGCAACGGCTTCAGCGATGCTGGGGTAAGCGGCGTCGATCAGGCCAAGGTCGGTGGCTTCCGCCCGGCGGGATTCCGCCGTATCGACACCCGCAATGCGGATGCTGGAATCAATGCCTTTGGTCAGGCGGGCACGGCGCTTGCCCATGCTGCCCAGACCAACGATCAGAATTTTCATAGGGAAATGCTCCTTTTGGGGTTAAATTCCGGCACGGGGCCGTCATAAAACGTTTTGGGTTTGGCAAAGTCAAATTGGGCCAGAACCCGGCAGATCTTGCCGCTGGTATCGCCGCCGTTATAGGGGCTTTGTGCGGCGTGGGCCACGGCGGAAAATTCCGGGGTCAGGGCACGGCGCAGGGCGGCCTCGATTGCGGGGGCAGCGGCAGCACAGCACAGCACGTTCTGGCAGATGATGCGCCCGGCCTGGCGGCTGCCGATGTTGACGGTCGGCACACCGAACGTGGGCGTTTCCACCACGCCGGAACTGGAATTGCCCACCACCAGCGCAGCGCACTGCATGGCGGAAAGATACCGCTTGAGCCCCAGGCTGTTGATGAACCCGGCACGCTGCGGGTGGGCGGCGGCAAACGCCTGCAATTTGGCGGTGCACACAGCGCCGCCGGTATCCGCGTTGGAACCGGTGATCAGCCAGAACACGCCGGGAACCGCTTCCATTGCGGCGCACAGGGCATCCGCCTGCGCGGCAGGATCGCCCGCCGCGGCGGAAGTTTCGGGGTGGTAGGTCACGATGGCAAAAGGCTGCATCAGGTCAAAGCCGGTGGAAGCACACAATTCCTGCCGCGTCATTTTGGGCAGGGTGCGGATGTTTTCATCGCCCAGGCCGCCCACGCAGAACACGGTTTCGGGGGCTTCGCCCATGCGCACCAGCCGGGCCGCGCTTTCGGCACAGCTGGGGAAGTGCAGCGCCGCCATTTTGGTGATGCAGTGGCGGTAGTATTCATCCGCCGCGCCAAGGGTTACATCCCCGCCGGAAATATGCGCAATGGGGATATGCCGTGCCGCAGCCGCTGTAGCCACCGCAAAAATTTCAAAGCGGTCGCCCAGAAGCAGCACCGCATCCGGGCGGTGGGCGGCAAAATAGCCGTCAAATACCGTGATGGTGCGTGCAATGGTAAGGGCCACCGGTTCGTTGGGGTTCTCTTCTTCAAAAATCGGCAGGCGGGCCGCAATGGGCAGGCCGTCAGCCTCAATTTCCTGCACCGTATTGCCAAACCGGGCACAGAGATGTGCCCCGGTAACAACCAGCTGTAATTGCAGGTCCTGTGCCGCCGCAACCTTTTGGATAACCGGCCGCAGCAGCCCATATTCCGCACGGGTGGAGGTGATGATGGTGATGTTTTTCATAATAGTTAGAAGTTAGGAGGGAGGAGTTAAATCAATTCGGAACGAGAAATGAAGAATGGGAGATGGGGTAAGGTTGGTGGCGGAACATCAGAAAATATCTGTAGGGCGGGATGCCCTCATCCCGCCGTGACCCTGCCTTGTTGCACAATGCAATTTGTGATAATCAGGGCCTGATTTGTAGGGGAAGATGCTCGCATCGTCCCGCAGGCGGGTCTTTGCTACATATGCCGCTGTTTATCAGGCTCTGCGTAGGAAACCACCCCTCACCGGCTTTGCCGGAGCTCCCCTCAAAGGGGAGCTGCCGCGGGTTTTAATTTTGTATTGGTTCCCCTGGAGGGGAGCTGGACGCGATGCGGCCTGAGGGATGGTTCCTTATTGCGTGCATAAAAAATCACGGAATAAACCCTGCCCAATATTGCCGATTAAAATGCATCAAAGCGGCTAAGAGGGAGCCATCCCACGGATATTACGATGAAGTCCCAATTCTATTATTTCTATTCAGAGTTTTTCGCCGAGGCCTTTTTGCAAAAAGGCCGGAGAACCCCCGTAAAAATCACAGCTCGATCTTTTCGTCTTCGGTAAAGTCGCGCTTGGCGGTCTGGCCAAGGACGGTGTACCACAGCATGGGGGAAATACCATCGCCGGGGCGCTTGGTCAGCAAGTTTTCGGCGGTGAACACTTCGCCTGCCTTGATGGGCCGCGCGGCCACAATGCTCTTGCGGGCAATGGCCTTGTTGGGGGCTTCGCTGGCGGTCAGGTGCTTGTGGCCGTCGCCAAGGGCGGCTTCCACATGGCGCACGGCCTGTACCATGGCCTTGAACTCGGTCGGGTCCAGGCTGGCTTTTTGGTCCGGTCCGGGCCAGGATTTATCCAGCGTAAAGTGCTTTTCAATCACCTGCGCACCAAGTACCGTGGCAGCAACATCGCATTCCCAGCCCGGCGTGTGGTCCGAAAGCCCGACCGGCAGGCCAAACTGGTCAAAAAGCTCCAGCATGGCGGTAAGGTTGGCATCCTCATAGGGAGTCGGGTACTGGGTGTTGCAGTGCAGAATGGTCACTTCCGGGCAGCCGTTGTCGTCCAGGATGCCAAGGGCGTCGGTGATCTCGCTTAAGTTGCACATGCCGGTGGAAAGCAGCGCCGGGGTGTGCAGCTTGCCGATCTCTTCCAGATAGGGCAGGTTGGTGATCTCGCCCGACGGAATTTTAATGAGCGGCATGCCCAGTGTGCCCAAAAACCGCACACTGGGGATATCAAACGGCGCGGAAAGATACTGGATGCCAATGGAATCGCAGTATTCTTTCAGTTCCCGGTGGCCCTCAAACGAAAAATGCAGCTTGCGAATCATCTCCAGCTGGCTTTCGGCGGCATCGGTGGTCTGTTTCTGGTATTCGGCTTTTTCGGCGAACCTGCTCACCACAAGCTCCGGCACAGCGGTCTGGTATTTTACAATATCTGCACCGCATTCCTTAGCCACATAAGCCATCCGCTTGGCGGTTTCCAAATCGCCGTTGTGGTTTACCCCGGCTTCAGCAATGATCGTTACAGGCATAAATTACTCCTAACTCCTAACTCAGCTCTGTTGTTCCAGCTTTCTTCTCATCTTTTCCAGCTCTTCCATCTGGCCCATGTCCATCCAGGAGCTTTCGTTGATGGGGTAGATGCCTACTTTTTCACCGGCGGCGCGGTAGCGGTCGATCACATCAGGGAAGCCGATCACTTCGCCCATCTTCATCTCTTCCACCACGCGCGGCTCCACAACGTAAACGCCGGTGTTGGTCAAAAAGTTCAGCTCCGGCTTTTCCCGCATGGCGGCAATGCCACCGTCTTCGCCCAGTTCAACAACACCGTAAGGCACTACATAGTGCTTGAACGCGCATACCATGGTAACCAGGTTGCCGTGGGCTTTGTGGTACTGGTACAGGTCGCCGTAATCCAGGTCCAGTAGGGTATCACAGTTGGTAAAGAAAAACGGGGAATCCATCCGCCCTTTCAACAGGCAGAGCCCGCCGCCGGTGCCCATGAACACATCTTCGTCAATAAAGTCAACGGTATAGTCTTTTTCCAGGTCGGCAAAGTAGCTCTTGATCATGCCGCGCTTGTAGTTGACAATCATCGTCATATGGCGGCAGCCAAAATCCCGGAAGCGGGAAAAAATCAGCTCGGCAATGGGCTGTTCCCCCACCGGAATCAGCGGCTTGGGCAGAATTTTGGTGTAGGGGTACAGCCGCGTGCCAAGGCCGCCCGCCATCATCACGACGGGGATATCCACCTTTTTGCGGTTGTCCACATCCACGCCGCCCGCAAACACAATATCGGTGATGACGCCGTGCTTGTCCAGAATGGGCAGGGCATCAATGCCAAGGCGCTGCAGCTCGGCGCGGGCGCGGCCGCGCTCGGCCACCGGCAGGCTGTGGGGGTGATAATTGGCAGCCTGGGTCAGCGGGGCGCTGAGTGCGCCGCCGCGCAGGATACACTTGCGGATATCCCCATCTGTCACAACGGCCTTCAGCTTGCCCTCCGGCGCAATAAACAGGATGCGCTGGCCCGTTTCATCCAGCTTTTTCATCGTATCCAGCACCGTGCAGGACTCCGAAATAAAAAGTTCTTCGACTTTCAGGTAAAATCCCCCCTTGGGAAGGTAGGAGTTAGGAAGTAGGAGTTAGGGCAACACCGCATAATTCCCGCCTTACGGCTTAAGCACCGCTCCGGCGGCTGCGGCACGGCATCTGCGTTGCCAAAATGCTCGATAATGTCGGGTTGCGGTA
>NZ_PSQF01000068.1:0-14831 GCF_003324125.1 Subdoligranulum sp. APC924/74
TATTATCTGCGCTTTTGGCTTAGCATCTGCCGCACCTCGCTCGCCGTATCGGCACTTAGAATTATGCGGTATTGCCCTAAGTTCCGGCGGGGTCAGTGACCCCGCCCTACATATAAATTTATCATTCATTCCAATTTCTAATTTCTCATTCCTAATTAACTCCTCCCTACTAACCCCTAACTAACACGAAAGGTGTACACTAATTTATGAACTTCACTGAACTTTCTTCCTCCGTGCGGCCAGAGATCATCCGGGCAACACAGGCAATGGGATATACCGAGATGACCGAAATCCAGCAGAAGGCCATTCCCCTGATGCTGGCCGGGCATGATATGATTGCCAAGGCCCCCACCGGCACCGGCAAAACCGTTGCGTTCGGCATTCCCATTCTGCAAAAGGCCGCTGGTTTCCCGGCAGGTGCGCCCAAGGCCGTTGTGCTCAGCCCCACGCGTGAGCTGGCACAGCAGATTGCACAGGATCTGACTAACCTGGCGCAGTTCCTGCCGGAGATCCGCGTGGTGTGCGTGTACGGCGGTGCCGGGCTGGAAAAGCAGCAGAAACAGCTGAAAGCCGGCTGCCAGATCGTGGTTGCCACCCCCGGCCGCCTGATGGACCACTACCGCCACCATGCGCTGGATCTTTCGCAGGTGACGACCATTGTGCTGGACGAAGCCGACGAAATGCTGAACATGGGCTTTTACAAGGATGTGCGCGGCATCATTGACCTGCTGAAAAGCAGAGAGTCCCTATCCATGTTCAGCGCCACCATCAGCCGCGAGGTACTGGATATCGGCTGGCTGTACCAGCACAACGCCGCCGAAGTAGACGTTCAGCCGGTGCAGGAATCCAGCCCCAAAATTGCCCAGTACAAGCTGCTGACCACCGGCCGCGACAAGCTGGCTGACCTGGCCCAGATCATCATCAGCAAGGATTACAAGCGCGTAATGGTGTTTTGCAACACCAAGTACAACACCGGCATGCTGGCAAACCAGCTGGCCCGGCTGCATTTTAATGTAGACTGCCTGCATGGCGATTTGAGCCAGGCGGAACGCAACCGCATCATGCAGCGCTTTAAAGCCGGCGAGATCAATGTGCTGGTTGCCACCGATGTGGCCGCCCGCGGCATCGATGTTTCGGATGTGGACGCCGTCATCAACTATGATGTGCCCGAAGAGAACGAGCATTACACCCACCGCATCGGCCGCACCGGCCGCGCCAAGCGCGAAGGCGCCAGCTACCTGTTCTATACCAAGGACGAGCAGAAGCGCGTGGACACCCTGCTGCGCCTGACCCGCAATACGGATGACTGCCGCAGCGTGCATTTTGACTTCAACCATGAAAAACTGGTGGTGGAAGAAAAGCAGAACGTGGATAAGTTCAACATCAAGTGCTATTTCTGATCTTATTTCTGCCAATATAAAATAACGTGGGGCGGTGCTTGTGCATCGTCCCACGTTTTGTACCTTTTTGTCGGCCAGCCCCGTGCGCGCTTTCTATCCGGCGCTGGGGCAACCCCAAACTAAAGGCAACACCGCACAATTCCCGCCTTGCGGCTTAAGCACCGCTCCGGCAGCCGCTGCAAAGGCGAAGCACACCGGAACACACCACGCTCTTTGCACAAGATAGGCCATAAACAAAGGACCAAAGCCGCACGCTTTTCAGCTAATGGCTTTGGTCCTTTTCAATTCTATTGTCGCCGGGTATCCGATTCCGGGGTTGGGGCTGTTACTCGGTTTTGCCTGCAGGCAGGGTAAAGGTAAAGCGGCACCATTTGCCCATCTCGCTTTCGGCCTTGATCTGGCCGCCGGACAGGGTGATCAGCACCTTGCAGATATGCAACCCCAGGCCGCTGCCGCGGGTGTTCAGGCCGCGGGAGCGGTCCTCCTTATAAAAGCGCTCAAACACAAAGGGCAGGGCATCCGGCGCAATGCCGTCGCCGGTGTTCTCGATGGTCACCCGCACCATGTCGTTTTCCTGCTGGATATCAAACTTGATGACGCCATCCGGCGGGGTAAACTTGATGGCGTTATCCACAATGTTGTAGACCACTTGATGGATAAAGTCCGGGTCGGCATACACCATGGTGCCCGTGGGGCCAAGGCCCTGGATATCGATCTTGCCATCCTCAATGCGGCGCTCATCCGAAAGCACCACGTCCGTAACGGTGGACCAGATATCGTAATTTTTGGGAGTACCTTTCACCTCGCCGGATTCCAGTTTGGTGATATCCAGCATGTTCTGCACCAGCCGGGCCAAGCGGCCGGTTTCCTGCGATACCACGCCAAGATAATGCTTGTACTCGCTTTCCGGGATGGTGCCGTCCAGCATGCCGTCAATAAAGCCCTTGATGCTGGTCATGGGGGTGCGCAGTTCATGGGCAATGTTGCCCATAAACTGCCCGCGGGAGTTATCAATGTTTTGCAGGCGGCCCGCCATGTTGTTAAAGGTCGTGGCAAAATCCGCCAGCTCCTGACAGCCAGTTACGGGGGCACGTGCGGTGAAATCGCCGCCGCCCAGCCGTTTGGCGGCCTGGCTGATCTGTTCGATCGGCCAGGTAATGCGCCGCGCCAGCACCATGCACAAAATGCCGCAGACAATCAGGATGACCGCCGAGGACAGCAAAAGCATCGTCAGGATGGAGCGGATATAGACCGCCAGCGCATGTACCGGTGTTGCAGCAAACAAATAACCCTCGCTGCCGCCCAGATTCACGCGGCGGCCCGCAATATAATACTTATCGTGCAGGGTATCGTCCATGGTACCCATAAGAAAGATATCCTTGCCGCTGTCCATCTCTTCCTGCAAGTTCTGCGGGATCTTTGCACTTTCGGCTACATCTTTGCCGGTGTGCATCAGGATGTTGCCATCCCGGTCTGCCACAAACACAAGTGCGTCCGATGATGTATTGAACAGTTCAAAGCCGGTCTTGGCTCGCTCCACCAACTCATTGTCCCCGCCGGGCAGGGTCACAATGTTTCCTTCCGAAGCATAGGTCTCCGCCATGGCAGTAGCACCGTCCAGCACGGCAGTCAGGGCACTTTTGCGCTCCTGGGCAAAGTACGCGCAGGAGAGCCCCGTTTGCAGCATGCACATCAACACCAGCGCCACCAGCAGCAGCGAGGCAAAGGTTGCAAACACTTCCCCGCTTACGCTGCGCAGCGGGGCTGCCCCGTTATTCTCTTCTTTTTTGGCGCGGCACATTATTCTTTAACCTCAAACTTGTAACCAACGCCCCACACGGTTTTCAGGTTCCACTGTTCCGAGGCTCCCTCCAGCTTTTCGCGCAGGCGCTTAACATGGACGTCGATGGTGCGGGAGTCGCCATAATATTCAAAGCCCCACACTTCGTCCAGCAGCTGGTCACGCGTATAGACCCGGTTGGGGTGCCCAGCCAGGCAGGCCAGCAGTTCCAACTCTTTGGGCGGCGCATCCACCACTTTACCCTTCACTTTCAGCTCATAGCGGTTCATATCCAGGTGCAGGTTGTCAAAGTCATAAACGCCTTTGTTTTCTTCGTCCTTGCTGCCGCAGCGGCGCAGAACAGCCTTGATACGGGCTGTCACTTCCTTGGTTTCAAAAGGCTTTACGATGTAATCATCCGCACCCAGTTCCAGGCCCAGAACCTTATCATAGGTTTCGCCCTTTGCCGTCAGCATAATGATGGGGGTCTGGTTGTTCTGGCGGATCTTGCGGCAAACTTCCCACCCATCAATGCCGGGCATCATCACATCCAACAACACAAGGTCCGGGTGCAGCTTATCAAATTCCTGCAGTGCAGCAGTGCCATCATTGGCAATGGTCACACCGTATCCCTCTTTGACCAGGTACAGACGCAGCAGTTCACAGATGTTTTTATCATCATCCACAACCAGAATTTTCTCGTTTGACATGGGTTTTATGCCCTCCTACTCTATGGCAACACCGCACAATTCCCGCCTGACGGCTTAAGCACCGCTCCGGCGGCTGCGGCACGGCATCTGCGTTGCCAAAATGCTCGATAATGTCGGGTTGCTGTTTCCGCCACTGGCGGCGCTCACCTTTGCAGCATCCAGTATTATCTGCGCTTTTGGCTTAGTAGCTGCCGCACCTCGCTCGCCGTATCGGCACTTAGAATTATGCGGTATTGCCCTATGTTTTCCCGCGCCGGACAGGGCCGGTACGGGGGTATTTTGATTTGACCTTTTAACATTATAAGGCATAAATGTGGAAAAATAAAGAACAACCGGTGGTCAAAACAGGTAAAATGTGTAGAATTGCGCAAAATTATGAGCATGGCCGCGCCCTGCCCTTGCACGCAGTGCGCTGGTTGGGTATAATGATAGACAGTCAAAATATTCCGTTAAGGAGAATGAGTACAAATGAAATTAGGTATCGTCGGTTTGCCCAATGTTGGCAAATCCACTTTGTTCAATGCGCTGACCAGCACCCAGAATGCTCAGGCAGCCAACTATCCGTTCTGCACCATTGAGCCGAACTCCGGCATTGTTCCGGTTCCTGATGCCCGGCTGGACAAACTGGCCGAGATCTGGCAGACAGACAAAAAGACCCCCGCCATTGTGGAGTTTGTGGATATCGCCGGTCTGGTCAAAGGTGCCAGCCAGGGCGCTGGTCTGGGAAACAAGTTCCTGGGCCATATCCGCGAGTGCGATGCCATTGTACATGTGGTGCGCTGCTTTGACGATGACAACATCATCCATGTTGTGGAGGATGTGAACAAGCCGGAAAGCGTTGACCCCATCCGCGATATTGACGCCATCGACCTGGAGCTGATCCTGGCCGACCTGGAAGTTGTCAGCAACCGCCTGGGCCGCCAGCAGAAAGCCGCCAAGACCGGCAATAAGACCGCTGCTGCCGAAGCTGCCTGGCTGACAGAGCTTGCCGCTCATCTGGAAGGCGGCAAGCCCGCCCGTTCCTTTGCCTTTGACCCGGATGACGACAGCCAGAACACCGCTCGCAAAGAACTGGGTCTGCTCTCCGCCAAGCCGGTGATTTATGCCTGCAACGTGGGCGAGGATGACCTGCTGGGCGGGTTGGACGAGAACCCATACTATCCGTTGGTTGCCGCCCGCGCCAAAGAGGAAAACGCACAGGCAATCCCCATCTGTGCCAAGACCGAGGAAGATATCGCCGGTTCCAGCCAGGAAGAAAAGCTGGCGTTCCTGCACGAGATGGGCATTGAATCCACCGGCCTGGATAATCTGATTAAGGCAAGCTATGATCTGCTGGGCCTCATCAGCTTTTTGACGGACGGCAAAAAGGAATGCCGCGCCTGGACCATCAAGCGCGGCACCAAAGCCCCGCAGGCTGCCGGCAAAATCCATTCCGACTTTGAGCGCGGCTTTATCCGCGCCCAGGTCATCAGCTATGACGCACTGGCCGACAACAACTTTGACTATGCTGCGGTTAAGGCCAAGGGCCTGCAGCGCACCGAGGGCAAGGAATACGTTGTGAATGATGGCGATGTGATCGAATTCCTCTTCAACGTCTGATAAAAAGGAGCAATACCATGATCATTGGCATTATGGGCGCTATGCCCGATGAAGTTGACCAGCTGTGTGCCAAGCTGGAGCAGGTGACCAAAGAAACTTACGCCGGGGTGGAGTACCACCAGGGCATGCTGAACGGCCGCCAGGTCGTTGTGTGCTGCGCCGGTATGGGCAAGGCAAACGCCGCTTCCACCGTGCAGGTTCTAATTACCAAGTACGGTGCCGAGAAGATCATCTTCTCCGGCATTGCAGGCAACATGACCAGCAAGATCGGCATTGGTGATGTCTGCGTGGGCGAAACCGTGGTATATCACGACGCCCAGAATGACATGATTGCCCAGAGCGCACCGTTCACCGCAGAGTACCACGGCGACCCGGCCCTGGTCAAAGCTGCACTGGATGCCTGCAACGCCTGTGGTGTTAAGGCCATTGCCGGCAAGATTGCCACCGGTGACCTTTTTGTTGGCGATGCCGCCACCAAAAAGGCTATCGAGGACAAATGCCAGCCCGACTGCGTGGAGATGGAAGGCGCTGCTGTAAGCCAGGTTGCCGCCCGCAACGGCGTACCCTGCGTCATCCTGCGCGCCATGAGCGACAACGCGGACGAGAGCGGTTATGAAGTTCTTGTCGTGAAAAAGTTCAGCATCGGCGAGTACATCAAAACTGCCACTGCCATTGTGGCAAATATGATCGAAGCACTGTAATTGGGGAAAACGCTTTTAGGAAAAGTATAAAACACTTTTAGGAAAAGTATAAAATAACGGTAAAAAGATGAAAATTACACGTGAAGAAGAAAGCAAAATAAAAGACACACCTGAGGTTTCTGCTCCGGCCCCGACTGAAACGCCGGAACAGCCCGCAGCGGCCGCAAAGCCTGCCACGCGCTGGGCGGCTATTCCGCTGTGGGGGCGGGTACTGCTGATTCTTGGCATTGCACTCCTCTTGTTGGTATTCGTTGGCTATGCCGCTTTGCAGGGCATGCTGGGGCGCATCCGGCGTGCATCGGCCACCGAGGCAGTCTCTCAACAGGAAGAAACCTTTGAATCGGACGAAAACGCCGATGATACCTTGAGCCCGGAGGATGTAATCTGGAACGGGGCCGACACCAGCGTGATGCAGGACAAAGACATTGTGAACCTGCTGCTGATTGGCCAGGACCGCCGCGAAGGCCAAGACCGCCAGCGGTCCGACAGCATGATCATGGTCACGCTGAACAAAAAGACCAAACAGATCAGCATGACCTCCTTTATGCGGGACCTGTATGTACAGATTCCCGGCTACAGCGACAACCGCATCAACGCAGCCTATGCCTTTGGCGGCATGGATCTGCTGGACAGCACGCTGAACACCAATTTTGGTGTAGAGATTGCTGGGAATGTGGAAGTTGACTTTGGCGAGTTCCAGACCTTGATCGACAGCATTGGCGGCATTGACCTAGAACTGACCCAGGACGAGGCAGATTATATCTGCGGCAGAAAGCGAGATGTAACCTACCCACAGCAGCTCCGCACGGACTGGAACCTGCATGAAGGGGTAAACCACCTGACCGGCGAGCAGGCCCTGATCCATGCACGCAACCGCTCCCTGGGCAACGATTATGCCCGCACCGACCGCCAGCGTGCTGTGCTGATGGCGATCATCAATAAAGTGAAACAGATGGATGCTGTTTCCATCGTCAACTTTATTAACCAGGTTCTGCCACTGCTGACCACCGACATGACCTCCGGCGAAATTCTGGGGTATGCGATGGAAGCTTTGCAGATGAATTTTGACAGTGAGCACTCTTACCGCATTCCGGCAGAGGGCACCTATACCGGCGCGGTAATCCGCGGCATGCAGGTACTGGTACCGGACCTGGCTGCCAACCAGACCTACCTGATGGATGTTCTGTATCATACAGACAACAACCAATAAACACATTACAAAAATATCGCCCGGCGTGGAACTGCAATGTTCCCGCCGGGCGGTTTTGTTTTGAATTATGCGCCTGCCCGCGGCATGATAAGCACGGCGGCAAGGTACATAACATAAAGTATCAGGCATACCCTGCCCTGCCAGCGGTAAAGCCGCTTTTTGACCAGCGGCGGCAGCAGCAGGATCAATGCCATCAAAACGCAGAACGGGATATCATACTGGCGGAACTGTTCACCCACCGGCAAGCGGCGGCGGTACATTAGGCTGGAAACAGGCAGCACCAGCGTGATGCTCAAAATGGCGCTGTTCAGCACCTGCATGGGCAGTGCCTGCGGCGGGTAGATGCGGCATTTTTCCGCAAATCGCTTCCAGGCAGAGCCAAGGGGATGGTCGAACACTTCCACCAGCAGGGGCAGACAGAGGCCAAAGGAAATCAGGGTTGCCGCCCACTGGGCCTGAATGGTGCCAGTCAGGTTGGCCAGCGCCACGGCGCTGTTCAGCAGGGCCCACGCTCCCACGCAGAGCACTGCCATGCCGCCCACCACCCCGGCCAGGTTGCGCAGGCTGGTGCGGATGCTCATAGCCGGGAACAGGACGGTCCGCCCGGATGGGTCTTCCGGCGGGGTCTTTTCGCCTTTTTCCTTCTGGAAAGTGATAAGCTCCAGCCCCTCCCGGAACGCAAAGCGGTACTGGTAGGCGATGCTCTGCATGACAAACAGAACAAACAGGCCCATCAGCAGGCCGGTACCGGTATAGCTCAGGGTGCCGTCCCGCACAAACAGGGCCACCACGCCGCAGGCCACCAGCAACAGGGCGCACTTGCGCAGCAGCTCGCCGCGGTCCACCGTGACATTACAGCGCAGCAGGCAAAGCGCCAGTACCAGCCCCAGCTGGGTGACAGCGCCCGCCAGAGCCGTACCAACGGCCAGCGCAGTAACGGACATACCTGCCGCCAGAAACGCCAGCACCAGCTGCGGCAGCGCCGTACACACCGCCACCAGCGTGCCGCCCACCATCCACATAGGCAGCCCGCACAGCGCCCCGCACCACGTTGCGCAGCGCGAAGCCAGCCTGCTGCCGATACCAGTCAGCAGCAAGCCCAGAGCATAGAGCAGCAATGTAGGGAGAAGAAGCATAGTTTTTTAGTTAGAAGTTAGGGGGGGAGGCGTTAATTAGAAATTAGGATTGATACCAAAATCACAAAGACATCTCTCACAAAGTCCCGGAACGGTCACTGCGCCCGCAGGCGCGTTTCGGAGGCCAACCGGGATTTTAATCCCGGCTCTTAGGCCGGAGATAGACCGTTCCCTACGGACTATTTTGTAATGGGCAACAAAAATCAAAAATAGCCACACACCGATCGTGGCACAACAGCGGTGCCCTATATATACCCTGAGTTTCCCAAAAAGCACCCGTTTCCCCATACAAAAACCGGCAGTGCCGCATAAAACAGCACTGCCGGGATTGGCTTAGTATGCGATGCCCCAGACGACCATGCTCTTGGCGGGCTTGCCGCAGACCGGGCATACGTCGGACAGGTGTTCCTGCTCGAACGGCATGCAGCGGCTGGAAAGCCCTGCTTCGGTCTTCATGGCTTCCTCACAGGCCAGGTCACCGCACCACATGGTTTTGACAAAGCCGGTCTTTTCGGACACGATCTTTTTCACTTCGTCCATGGTGGTGGCGCTCCAGGTGCGGTTTTCGCGGTTCTGCAAAGCGCGGTCATACAGATCCTTGGCCAGAGCTTCCATTGCGGCGGGAATTGCGGTGGCCAGATCTTCAAACTTCACAAACTGCTTTTCGCGGGTATCGCGGCGGACCAGCACGCACTGGCCGTTCTCGATATCGCGGGGGCCGACTTCCAGGCGAACAGGCACGCCCTTCATTTCCCACTGGGCAAACTTCCAGCCGGGCTGCTTGTCGGAATCGTCCAGTTTCACGCGGGCATACTTACCGATTTCGGCAGCCAGTTCGCGGCATTTGTCCAGTACGCCGGGTTTGTGGGCGGCAACGGGAACGATGACCACCTGCACCGGGGCAATGGCCGGGGGCAGGATCAGACCGTCGTCATCGCCGTGGGTCATGATGATAGCGCCGATCAAACGAGTAGAAGCGCCCCAGCTGGTCTGGAAGGGGTACTGCAGGGTGTTGTCGCGGCCGGTAAAGGTAACGTCATAGGCGCGGCTGAACTTATCGCCAAAATAGTGGCTGGTGCCGCTCTGCAGGGCTTTGCCGTCCTTCATCATGGCTTCGATGGTGTAGGTAGCCTCGGCACCGGCAAACTTTTCCTTATCGGTCTTGCGGCCTTTCAGCACGGGGATGCACAGATCATGCTCGGCAAAGTCGGCATAGCAGTTCAGCTGCTGCTCGGTCTCAGCCTTGGCCTCCTCGGCAGTCTCGTGGATGGTGTGGCCTTCCTGCCACCAGAACTCACGGGTGCGCAGGAACGGGCGAGTGGATTTTTCCCAGCGAACCACGCTGCACCACTGATTGTACAGCATAGGCAGGTCACGGTAAGAATGCAGCACATGGCTGAAATGGTCGCAGAACATCGTTTCGCTGGTGGGGCGCACAGCAAGGCGCTCTTCCAGCGGGTCAGAACCGCCTGCAGTGACCCAGGCAACTTCGGGGGCAAAGCCGTTTACCAGCTCGCCCTCCTTTTTCAGCAGGCTTTCGGGGATCAACACAGGCATGGCCACGTTTTCGTGGCCGGTTGCCTTAAAGCGGCCATCCAGAATTTTCTGGATGTTCTCCCAGATTGCATAGCCATAGGGGCGCAGCACAACAAAGCCCTTGACGCTGGAATATTCAACCAGCTCTGCCTTGGTGCAGATATCCGTATACCACTGCGCGAAATCAACTTCCTGCGCGGTGATTGCTTCGACCATTTTTTTCTTATCGTTTGCCATTGGTTCCCCTCACACTTTCTTACAAAACTGCATGCTGCCATGCCGCATTACTGCATATGCTCTTCCACATAGGCAACCACATCGCCCACGGTGTGGAAATTTTCGATCTCCTCGTCCGGGATCTCGACCCCGAACTCGTCAGACAGGGTAGTGATCATATCGATCACATCCAGGCTGTCTGCGCCAAAATCATTGATAATATCGCTTTCGGGGGTGATTTTTTCAGCCTCGATGTCAAGCTGGTCAGCCAGATAATCGCGGATGCGCTCAAAAACTTCGGATTCCATAGCTTTTACTCCTTACCCGTATCAATATCGTATTTCTGCCATGCCGGTATCAGCACGCAGGGCACACATATACAGAATGTCATAGTACTTTTATATCGTATCTGCACAGCCTTGTCAAGTTTCCCGGCAACTTTTTTATCCGGGAGCTTTCACATCCCTGTACGCCGGTGCAGCGGGATGCTATAATATATAAAGTAATAAATAATAATGAATAAAGAATAATGTCGGTGCGCCGCCCGCGGCGGCGCAAATAAAATAGGTTGGCGGCTCTGACTAGAATACTTTTTGCCAGAGCCACTGACCTAGGGTGTATCTGAAAAGTCGAAAATATAGTCTATTTCTACAAACACAGCCGGATTTTGCGTTAAAAAGCCTTGGAATCCAGAAAGGATTCCTGCGGCTCTTTGCCTTAAATCCTGCTTGTGTTTGCGAAATATCCGTCATTTTCTTTGTTTTCAAATACACCTTAATAAAAGTGTGACGCCATGGGCATCACACAACCATTATTCTTTTTTCTTTTTTCTTTATTCTTTTATTTGATTCTTTCCACACCGCACAACAAGGAGGCACTTTATGCAACTGCACTTTACCAAAATGCACGGCTGCGGCAACGACTATATCTATCTTGACTGCCGCGAAACCGGCCTGCCTGCGGAGATTGCCGTCTGGAGCCAAAAACTTTCCCGCCGGCATTTTTCCATTGGGGCGGACGGCATTATCTGCATCTGCCCGCCGCTGACGGCGGACGGCGACGCCACCATGCGGATGTTCAACGCGGATGGCTCCGAGGGCAAAATGTGCGGCAACGGGGTGCGCTGTGTGGCGCAGTTTTTGTACACGCACGGCGTGCCAAAGGATGTGATCGAGATCGACACCCTGATGGCGGGCCGTAAAACGCTGCACCGCAAAGGCGAAGGACTGTGGCAGGCCCAGATGGGACATTTTTCTGCGATGGCGGACGCCCTGCCCGCCGTTGGGTTGGGGGCCGGGCCGCTGGTCCACGCCCCGCTGACGGCAGCGGGCAAAACCTGGGATGCCGCCTGCATCAGCACCGGCAACCCGCACTGCATCATTGAATGGCCGGATTGCGACACCTTGCCTACCGGCCATGCGCTGGCTGCCATCGGCCCGGAGTTTGAGCACCACCCGGCGTTCCCCGAAGGGGTCAACACCGAGTTTGTTTATATCGAAAGCCCCACCAGCGTAGTGATGCGGGTTTGGGAGCGCGGCAGCGGCGAGACGTTCGCCTGCGGCACCGGCTCCTGCGCCACGGTGGCCGCTTTGGTGCTGCGCGGCGTGTGCCCCCGCAATGTTCCGGTGGATGTACACCTGCTGGGCGGCATCCTTTCCATCACCATCACAGCAGATGATAACATCCTGATGGCCGGCCCGGCGGAGACGGCGTTTGTGGGTTGCGTGGAAGTGTAAAGTTCGTTAGGAGTTAGGAGTTTTCTCAAATTAGAAATTGGAGGTATGGCGAGGTTGACGGTAACACACTGAACCATATGAAGCCATATAAAATTAAAGAAATCTGGCGAAAATACTGTTTATCATAAGGGGTAGATTTTCGCGGTTTTTCTTGAATGTGGCGGCGTTTTATGATACCATACAGACATATCATTTAGGATTCCTAACCGCTACAGTATCATGTTAAAATGCAGAGGGAGCGAAAGATGAAACTGAACAAGCATTATTCCGAGCTGAACGAAAGCTATCTTTTCAGCACCATTGCGCACAAGGTTGCTGCTTACCAGAAAGCCAACCCTGATAAGGATATCATCCGCCTGGGCATTGGCGACGTAACGCTGCCGCTGGCCAAAAGCGTGACCGACGCCATGCTGAAAGCCGTTGAGGAGCAGGGCAAGAAAGAGACTTTCCACGGCTATATCCCCAGCGAGCAGGGCTATGAATTCCTGCGTTCCGCTATCCAGAAATACTATGCCGGCCACGGCGTGGAGCTGGACATGGCCGAAATCTTTGTATCCGACGGCGCCAAGAGCGACCTGGGCAACCTGCTGGATCTGTTTGATGTGGACAATACCGTGCTGGTTCCGGACCCCGTTTACCCCGTTTATGTGGATGACAACGTGATGGCCGGGCGCAAGATCCTGTACATGTCCGCCAGCGCCGAGAATAACTTTTTGCCGATGCCGGATGACAATGTTCATGCCGACATTGTGTACCTGTGCAGCCCCAACAACCCCACCGGCGCCACCTACACCGTGGACCAGCTGAAAGAGTGGGTGCGCTGGGCCAAGGCCAACAACGCCCTGATCCTGTTTGACGCCGCCTATGAATGCTTTGTCAGCGAACCGGGTCTGGCCCGCAGCATTTATGAGGTTGAGGGTGCTAAGGATTGCGCCGTTGAGGTTTGCAGCTTCTCCAAGATCGCAGGCTTTACCGGCACCCGCTGCGGCTACACCGTTGTGCCACAGGCCATTGTCTCTGACGGCCAGAGCCTGAACAAGATGTGGCTGCGCCGCCAGACCACCAAGTTCAACGGCGTTGCCTATGTGGTGCAGCGCGGCGCCGAAGCCGTGTTCACCGAGGAAGGCATGAAAGAGATCCAGCACAACCTGGACTACTACCGCCAGAACGCTGCCGTGATTGCAGCAGCACTGGACGAAGCCGGTGTGTGGTACTGCGGCGGCAAGAACAGCCCGTACATCTGGCTGCGCTGCCCCAACAACATGGGCAGCTGGGAGTTTTTTGACTGGCTGCTGGAGACCGCCAATGTTGTTGGCACCCCCGGCGAGGGCTTTGGCGAGTGCGGCAAGGGGTATTTCCGCCTGACCGCATTTGGCGATGCCGCCAAGACCAAGGAAGCAGCCGCCCGCATTGTGGCCGCACTGAAAACCCTGTAATAATTACCCGGCTGCCCCGCAGCCGAACCTGATAACACGCGGATGATTGGAGGAGCAACCATGACCCCAAGCGAAGAAATTATGCAGTTTTTGAAGGACAACCCGACCTTTTATCTTGCCACGGTGGATGGCTATCTGCCGCGCGTGCGCCCGCTGGGCTTTGCCATGTGGTACAAGGACCACCTGTGCCTGGGCATCGGCAAGCACAAGGCCGCATACAAGCAGCTGTTGGACAACACCAACCTGGAAATCTGCGCCTGCAACGAAAAGGGCGAGTTTTTGCGCGTGCAGGGTACTGCCAACTTTGACAATACCCCCGAAGCACAGGCCGCCGCATTCAAGATTATGCCGCAGCTGGCCGATATGTACAACGAGGAAACCGGCCTGAAGCTGGGTATTATCTACCTGGACCACCTGTCCGCCAAGCTGTTCTCCATGTCCGGCAGTGTAAAGGACATCATGGCCTATTAAGCGATAAGCAAAATAAGAGCAAAACCAACGCCCGTGCGTTCCGTTTATGGGGAGCGCACGGGCGGTTTATTTTATATCAAAATCAAAGGGTCTTGAGCAAAATTTCTTTCATCGGGCGTTTGGGCACGCAGTAATCGCGGGCATCGTCCAGGTAATACTTTACATTGCCGTTCTGCATGGCAACCAGGTGGCTTTTATGGGTGGGGTAGCCGAACGCCACCACGCTGTGCAGGCGCAGATTTTCGCCCAGGCCCAGCAGCTCCTTGATGGCGGGGCGGTCGATCGCCCCCATGATGCAGCTACCCACACCGTGCGCCCAGGCGGCGTCCGTCATGTTGGCAAGGGCAAGTCCGGTATCGGTATCATTGCAGCCGGGCAGGCTTTCATCCTGGCAGACAGCCACAAACAGTACCGGGGTCTCATCCGGTTTGGGCTGGCCCTGCTCCGGCGGCAGGTAAGCAGCCCAGTGCACCAGCGGCTGCATTTTGGCAACCATCTCCGGGCTTTGCACCAGCACATATTTCAGCGTCTGGCGGTTGGCACCGCAGCTGGCAATGCGGGCGGCCTCTATAATTTCCCGGGCAATGGCAGGTTCCACCGGCTTTTGTTCAAAGCGGCGGTAGGTGCGGCGGGTTTTCAAAAATTCCATTATATCCATGGGGGGTTCACACTCCTCTTTTTGCTGTTTCGGGTCCAGGCCGCGGCGGTGCCTATTTCGCGCACCGCCACCTGTCTTTGAGCAATACCGCATAATTCTAAGTGCCGATACGGCGAGCGAGGTGCGGCAGATGCCAAGCCAAAAGCGCAGATAATACTGGATGTCTTATCGAGCATTTTGGCAACGCAGATGCCGTGCCGCAGCCGCCGGAGCGGTGCTTAAGCCGCAAGGCGGGAATTGTG
>NZ_PSQF01000069.1:0-14079 GCF_003324125.1 Subdoligranulum sp. APC924/74
AGCGAGGTGCGGCAGATGCCAAGCCAAAAGCGCAGATAATACTGGATGCTGCAAAGGTGAGCGCCGCCAGTGGCGGAAACAGCGAACCGTAGCAGGGGCAGCGGTCGCAGAGTGCAAGGGGCTTTTGCCCCCGAAGCACGATGCGGGTACCGCAACCCGACATTATCGAGCATTTTGGCAACGCAGATGCCGTGCCGCAGCTGCCGGAGCGGTGCTTAAGCCGCAAGGCGGGAATTGTGCGGTGTTGCCTTAGCCTAAAGGTGTTGTTTCGTGCCTTAAAGTGCCTGAATAAGATAAAGCAATAACAGGTGTACCGTGTAGGTTTTGACAATTCCGGCTTTATTTCTTATAACAAAACTGCTTCTGTTAGTTCATTCTAACTCTTGCGCGTGGTAACATTGTGCGGATTGAAATGGTATAGGAGAGTGCTCCCCTGCCGGATGCCATTGATAGCGGCTGCCAGCGGACGGAGGGTGCGCCAAATGAGGAAACGCAGCATGTTTTTTTTGAAAACACCCTATTTATGCGACCTTGACACCGCTCGCTATAAAGGAAGGCTGCAGAGCCGCAACCCCGGAATGACCGGCATCAGCTTACACATTGATCAACATACAAAACAATAAAACCCCTGCCGCCGTAGAACAATTACATTCTACAGCGGCAGGGGCTGCTGCTTTGATTGGGCTATTTACTGCTTGATGATTGCCTTATTTTTATAGCGCTTGCGCACGGCACCATATTCCAGGTGCGGCTGGCCGCCATTCACTGTGTCCGCATCAATGGTAACACGGGTAATAGTGGGGTCAGACGGAATTTCGTACATGATGGGGATCAGGATATCCTCCACCACGCTCCGCAGGCCGCGGGCGCCGCTCTTGCGTGCAATGGTCTTTTGGGCGATAGCACGCAGGGCAGCATCCGTAAAGGACAGTTCCGCGCTGTCCATAGCCAGCAACTCTTTGTACTGGCGCACAATGCTGTTTTTCGGCTCGGTCAGAACACGGATCAAAGATTCCTCGTCCAGCGGGTCCAGCACCGTCACAACCGGCAGACGACCGATCAGCTCCGGAATCAGGCCAAACTTGACCAGATCGTCCGGTTCCACTTTGCGCAGCAGCTTTTGACGGGTTTCCTCGCTGTCCAGGTTGGTGCGCAGCTGGCTACCAAAGCCGAGGGTGCTCTTGTCGGTACGGGTCTGGATCAGCTTTTCCAGGCCGTCAAAGGCACCGCCGCAGATGAACAGGATGTTCTTGGTGTTGATCTGGATGAATTCCTGCTGCGGATGTTTGCGGCCGCCGTTGGGCGGCACATTGCTGACAGTGCCTTCCAGAATTTTCAGCAATGCCTGCTGCACACCCTCTCCGCCAACATCGCGGGTGATGGATGGGTTCTCGCTCTTGCGGGTGATCTTATCAATCTCGTCCACATAGATAATACCAACTTCGGCTTTGGGAATATCAAAGTCCGCAGCCTGAATCAGCTTGAGCAGAATGTTCTCAACGTCCTCGCCAACGTAACCGGCTTCGGTCAGGGTGGTGGCGTCCGCAATCGCAAACGGAACGTTCAGCATTTTGGCAAGCGTCTGGGCCAGCAGGGTTTTGCCGGTACCGGACGGGCCAAGCATCAGTACGTTGGACTTTTGCAGCTCTACATGGCTTTCCTGCCCGGAAAGAATGCGCTTATAATGATTGTAGACAGAAACTGCCAGCACGCGCTTGGCATCGTCCTGACCAATGACATACTGGTCAAGGCCAGCTTTGATCTCAGCAGGCGTCATGATGTTGACATCCGCCAAAGGGTCAACGCCGGAATGCCCGCGAGAAGCCGCAGCACGGCGTTCCGGCGTTGCGCGCGGCGGTTCGGGTACGTTGCCATCCTTATACAGGGCACTGTAGCACATATCAATGCAATCTTTGCAGATGTTTACGCCGGGGCCGATGATAAGCTGATCCACCTGGCTTTGGGAACGACCGCAAAAGCTGCAAATCATTTCACGTTTTCCGTCCTTGCCGGAAATCGAATTTGCCATTTCCTAATTCCCCCGGTTTTAGTGTTTTACAATGATCTCATCGATCAGGCCATAGGCCTTGGCTTCCTCTGCGGTCAGGTAGTTATCGCGGTCAGTATCTTTCTCCACAACCTCAAGAGGCTGGCCGGTATACTCGCTGAGCATGCGGTTCATCTTTTTCTTGATCTGCACAAGGTGGTTGGCATGGATCTGGATGTCGCTTGCCTGGCCGGAAAGGCCACCGCCCTGGCCGCCGGAAATCAGCGGCTGATGGATCAGGATCTCAGAATTCGGCAGGGCGAAACGCTTACCCTTGGTGCCGCTGGCCAGCAAAAATGCACCCATGGAAGCAGCCATGCCCACGCAGATGGTGGAAACATCGCACTTGATATACTTCATGGTATCGTGGATGGCCATACCGTCGGTAATGGAACCGCCAGGGCTGTTGATGTAGAAGCTGATATCTTTTTCGGGGTCCTGCCCTTCCAGATACAACAGCTGTGCAATGATCACGCTCGCGGAATTGGGGTTGACATCCTCGCTCAGAACGATAATACGGTCGTTCAACAGGCGGGAGAAAATATCATAGCTGCGCTCACCGCGCGCAGTCTGCTCAACAACATAAGGTACCAGGCTCATTCGGTTCCCTCCTTAAAACAATGGTAATGGTTCCGGGCTGTTACAGCCCGGAGAGCGGAGAACAAATCTCCATGATTCGATAAGAGCCGATACAACGGCAAAGCACGCTGTATCGGCTTTTATACAATCTTGCTATCGGGCAAAGCCAGGGCTATGGATTAGTCCTGCTTTTCCTCTTCTTTGGGCTCAGCGGTCACAACGTTAGCCTTTTCCTTAACAAAGTCGATTGCCTTATTGATTGCCAGGTCAGCCTTAACAGCAGCGGCGTCCACAATGCTCTTAACCTTGTCGGCTTCCATCTTGTAAGCGTCAGCAATGCGCTTAACTTCTTCCTCGAACTCCTCGTCAGAAGCGGTGATGCCTTCCTTGGCAACGATAGCTTCCATTGCCAGGCGCATCTTGACCTGCTTATCAGCCTGCTCCTTGAACTGTGCACGGAACTGCTCGATGTTCATGCCCATATACTTCAGGTAGTCAGCCAGCTTCAGACCCTGCTGAGAAATGCGGTACTCGAAGTCCTGAACCAGCTCGTCGATGCGGCTGTCAACCATGGCGTCAGGAATATCAGCCTTCATGTTGGCGATAACCTGATCCATCAGATCGTTCTCGACCTTCTGCTCAGCCTGCTTGTCCAGGTTGGTCTTGATGTTGTTGCGGATGGAATCCTTCAGCTCGTCCAGGGTGTCGTACTCGCTGACGTCCTTTGCAAAGTCGTCATCCAGAGCGGGCAGCTCCTTGTACTTGACTTCATGCAGCTTGATCTTGAAGGTTGCATCCTTGCCAGCCAGCTCGGCAGCGCCGTATTCCTCGGGGAACTTGACGTTGACGTCGAACTCTTCGCCAGCGGAATGGCCAACAACCTGATCCTCGAAACCGGGGATGAAAGAGCCGGAGCCCAGAACCAGAGAGTAATGCTCTGCCTTGCCGCCCTCAAAAGCCTTGCCATCAACAAAGCCCTCAAAGTCGATATCAACGGTATCACCGTTCTCAGCAGCGCCCTCACGGGTCAGCAGACGGCCGTTGCGGTCCTGCATGCGCTTCACTTCGGCGTCAACATCTGCCTCGTTGACATTCTTGGCTTCTTTGGTCACAGTTAAACCGGCATACTCGCCCAGTTCAACTTCGGGCTTGACAGCAACCTTGACCTTCAGCACAACGCCGTCAGCCTCAGACATGGAAACGACCTCGGGATCGGGGCGGCCGACAACATCGATCTTTGCTTCCTTCACAGCGGCCTCATAAGCCTCCGGGAACAGATCATTGACAGCGTCATAATGGAAAATGTCAGAACCGTACATCTTCTCGATCATATGACGGGGAGCCTTGCCCTTGCGGAAGCCGGGAATGGCATATTTTTTGCCTTCGCGCTTGAACGCATTGTTCACAGCGGCCTTGAAGGTCTCAGCGTCGATAGAGAACTGCAATTCTACCATGCTCTTTTCGAGCTTTTCACAGGAAATCAGATTCATTTGAAAATCCTCCAAACATAGAAATACAATGTATTATATCATGTACCGGCAAAGAATACCAGCCCATTTTGAAATAAAATTCCCTTTACAGGCAAAAAAATTGAAAAAAGCTGCAAACAAATGCTTTAATCACAGATTTTATAAGGGCAAAAATGCAAACCGTCCGCCGAAACCAGCTTGTAGCGGATACCATCCACTTCGCGCTGGATAGCCCCGCGGATGGACTTTCCGTGCAGGTGGCCGTAATAACATTGCTGCACGCCAAACTCATGCAGGATATCCACCAACGGCTGTGCGCACCCGCCGGGATAAACTGGCGGGTAATGCAGAAATGCAATTTTCTGTGCGCTCCCCCCTGCCTGCAGCGACATGCGCAGGCGGCCGGCTTCGCGCGCCATGATCTTGGCATCTTGGGCGTTGGTATCGTCAAACGGCCAGCCGCGGGTGCCGCACAAGGCATAATCCCCCACCATGCAGGCATTGTTATGCAGGATGTGCATGGTATCAAAGCCGTTTTCTGTCAGGTAGAGCTCCATCTTGCGGGCGGTCGTCCACCAATAATCATGGTTGCCTTTCAGCAGCCATTTTTGACCCGGCAGGTTTTGGATAAATGCAAAGTCGGTTTTGGTGTCCTCCAGCTTCATGGCCCAGCTGGTATCCCCCGCCAGAATGACTGTATCCTGCGGGGAGATCAGCGTGCGCCAGTTTGCTTCCAACTTGGGCAGATAGCCTTCCCAGCCTTCAAAAACATCCATCGGCTTATCCCCGCCGAGAGAAAGGTGAAGATCACCAACCACAAAAATTGCCATATGCACCCCCGGCAGTATATTCTGGTGTATTCTGCCCATACTGATAGAGCACGCAAAAGCAAACGCTTTTGTGCCTTACCAAGAAAGGAGAAGCACCATGATGGAAGAAAACGTAATCAACGGAATTTGCTGTGATGTAGAAAACTGTGTGTACAACAACGGCTCCTGCTGCTGCACAGCGCATGAGATTCACGTGAACCACCGCGCCAACAACGGCACAGAAACAATGTGCGAAACCTTCAGCGAAGTATAACCACAGTTTACCGGCGGCTGCCGGGCTGCGTTTGCGGGCCTGGCAGTGCTTACTTAATGCGTGTAATGCACGCCCCTAATGCCGCTTATTTCAGCGCGGCATCCCGGATGGCGGCAGGCTCAATGACGGTATTGAACCGCACCGGCAGGGTGTTCAGCACGCTGAGGGAAGCCGGAACCGGGCAGCCGGTTTTGACATTCAGAGCAGCCATGGCGGCAAAGTCGCTTTCCGGGGCAGTTTCACCCAGCGCGGTCAGCACATCGCGCGGGAACTTGTACGGGCTGGCGGTGGAAAGCACCACCATAGGCGCCGCGCTGCGCACCGTCTCAGCTACGCAGAACGCAACGGCGGTGTGGGTATCGCAGAGATAATTGTCCTGCTCAAAGCGGGCATTGATCTCTGCAGCGCCAGCTGTATCATCAGCACAGCCGCAGGCAAAAGATGCCTGAATGCGGGCCAGGGTCTCGGCATCGACGGTGTACATACCGGTCTTTGCCAGGTCAGCCATCCAGCCTGCCACTTTGGCGCTGCTGCCGCTGACATGGTACAGAAGACGCTCCAGGTTGCTGGAGATCAGGATATCCATGGACGGCGAAGTCGTCTTGTAGAAGGTGCGGCGGGCATCATAGGTACCGGTCTTGATGAAGTCGGTCAGGACGTTATTCTTGTTGGAAGCACAAACCAGCTTGCCCACAGGCAGGCCCATCTGCTTGGCATAATAACCGGCCAGGATATCGCCAAAGTTTCCGGTCGGCACGCAGAAGTCCACCGGCTGTCCCCAGGCAACATTGCCCTGCTCCACCAGGCGGAAGTAGGCATAGAAGTAGTACACAATCTGCGGCACCAGGCGACCCCAGTTGATGGAGTTTGCGCTGGACAGGCAGATATTGCGCTTTTCCAGTTCTTCAGCAACCGAAGCATCGCCAAACACGCGTTTCACGCCGGTCTGGGCATCGTCAAAGTTGCCGTTCACGGCATAGACGGATACGTTATCTCCTGCCTGGGTGGCCATCTGCAGGCGTTGGATTTCGCTGGTACCGGCATCGGGATAGAACACTTCGATCTCAATGCCCGGCAGGCCTGCATAACCAGCCAGTGCAGCCTTGCCGGTATCGCCGGAGGTTGCCACCAGAATGCGGGTCGTTTCGGTGCGGCCCAGGTTTTTTTTGGCCTGAACCAGCAGTTTGGGCATCAGCTGGAGCGCATAGTCCTTGAAGGCGCAGGTCGGGCCGTGCCACAATTCCAGCGAGTACAGGCCATCGTGAACCTTCTGGACATAACCCGCCTTACCGGCAAAGGCATCTCCATAAGTTGCAGCGGCAGCTTCACCCAGGAAAGCCGGGTCATAATCTGTCAAAAAGCCAGCCAGAACTTTCTGGGCAAGCTCCGGGTAGCTGAGGGATTTCCAATCTTCCAGCTCTGCCTTGGGGAACGCGGTGGGAACGAACAGGCCGCCGTCCGGTGCCAAACCGCGGAGAATGGCCTCCGACGAAGAAACGATGGTGTTGGGATCGCGTGTGCTTTGGAACTGCATAATCAAACCCCCTATATATCTTTCATCTCTATCAAACCTTTCCGCACAGAAAGGCCTGTTTTTTCTGGCACAGCAAAAATAGGTTGCACATCCTGTTTTGCTGTATCCAAAACAGCTCAAAATAGGCCCCGCATCATTCGCTGGCAAAAGCATCCCGGATGCAGTGGACCTGCCAGCCGGAACCGGCAGGCAGAACTTCCACCACATCAAAACGGATGTTGGCATCAGCATACGGGCTTTGCTGAAGATACTGGCCTGCCGCGGCAATCAGACGTTGCTGTTTATAATAGTCCACCGCTTCGGCTGGGGCGGCGCGCTGGGCGCTGGTACGGGTCTTGACCTCTGCAAATACAATGGTGTTTGCTTTATATAAGATCAAGTCCAGCTCCCCCATGCGGGTGCGGTAGTTATGGTTCAGCAGCAGGTAGCCCTGCCGGATATAATATTTGGCGGCAATAGCCTCTCCCATGTGACCCAAGTCAGCGCGGTTCATGGCCAGTAGCCCTGCTTTTTCAAGAAGCTGCGGCGGTAAAAATCCTGAATGCCATATTGTTCAATCAGCTCATAATGGAGCTTGGTGGGATAACCTTTATGTTTGGCCAGCTGGTACTGCGGATACTGTTTATCCAGCTCCAGCATGTACCGGTCACGGCTGACTTTGGCCAGAATGGAAGCCGCCGCAATACTGGCGCTGTTGGCGTCACCCTTGACGACAGCCTCGGCAGGCTGGGCCAGATTGGGTGGGCAGCGGTTGCCATCCACCAGAACATAGTCCGGCGTAACGGCCAAACCGGCCACCGCCTGCTCCATGCCGTCCATGGTAGCCCACAGGATGTTGCGCTCGTCAATTTCCTGCGGGGAGATAAAAACGATCTGGTAGCACAGAGCGCGGGCAATGATCTCGTCAAACAAGGCTTCACGGCGCTTCTCGCTGAGCTTTTTGGAGTCGTTGACTCCTTCAATGGGGTCATCCGGGTTCAGAATGACGGCGGCCACGCAGACCGGCCCGCACAGGGGGCCGCGTCCAGCTTCGTCCACGCCGCAGATGTTGCCATGCTCGGCGCGCTTTGCTGCGTCAAACGTATACAACGCAGGGTTACTGCTCGTCCTCATCGGCATCATCGCCCTCCCAGTCTGTCACTTCTGCGCGCTGCGGCGGGCGTTCCAGCGAGATACGGCCCCACTTGCTGGCGCGGAATTCCCCGACCAGCATTTTGGCGGCACGCTCGGTGTCAACCTCGCCGCCGGAAATCAGCATACCGCGCTTGGCACCGATGGCCTGCAAAAGATCATATGGCGGCAGAGCCAAAGCCTGCTCATCCAGCTTGTAGCGCTCCATCAGGCGCTGCGGATAGATGACCCGCACGCCGGACAGCAAACCACAGGCAAGCTCCTCGATATCCAGGATATCATCTTTGATGGAACCGATGAACGCCAGATTGGTGGCGGTTTCCAGACTGTCAAACTTTTTCCAAAGCACGCCGGGCATGTCCATCAGGTCGTAATCATCCACGGTGATCCACTGTTTGCCGCGGGTAACGCCGGGTTTGTTGGCCGCTTTGGCGCGGGCAGCACCGGCAAAGGAATTGATGAAGGTGGATTTGCCCACATTGGGAATGCCCACCACCATCACACGGATGCGGGCACCGATCATGCCTTTTTTGCGGCGGCGCTCCATCAGGGTGGAAAGTTCTTTTTCAATGGGGCCTTTGACTGCACCTGCCTTGCCGCTTTGTTTGGAGTTCATAGGCAGGCAGCCAGCCCCGGCGCTTTTGAAGTAAGCCAACCACTGGGCAGTGATATCCGGGTCCGCCAGGTCGGCTTTATTCATAATATACAGGTGCGGCTTGCCGGAGGTGATGCGTTCAATTTCCGGGTTCAGGCTGGAAAGCGGGATGCGCGCATCCAGAATTTGTAAAACACAATCCACGTTGCGGATCTCGGTTTCCATCAGGCGCAGGGTTTTGGCCATATGGCCGGGGAACCATTGGATCGCGCGGCGGTTGATGATATCTTCGCTCATCTGCTTCTCCTGTCAATATTTTTGAATGGTTTTGCCCATCACATCCCGGATATCCACAAAGCCGATATCGGAACGGCGGCTGTCCAAAGAATTGTTGCGGTTATCCCCCATCACAAAGATGGTGCCTTCCGGCACGGTGACGGGGAACGTCATATCCAGGCGGGTGTAGGTCGGTTCCGCGGTATAGGGTTCGTCCAGTGCTTCGCCGTTGCGGTACACGGTGCCGGTGGTAAAATCAATGTCGATCGTATCACCTGCCACGCCGATGACGCGTTTGATAAGCGTTTGGCCGTGCGGGGTGTAGGCGTCGATCACGACGATATCCCCATGGCTGGGCTGGTACGGCAGACTGTTGATGATCAGCAGCTGCTGATCGTGCAGGGTGGGGTCCATGGAATGCCCGTCCACACGGATGGCCCGTGCGGCAAAGGTGAACACAAGAGAAAGCACAGCAACCGCCAGAATGATGGAATCCAGCCATTCCAGCAGGTTTTTGTTCTTTTTGCAGCGCTCTGTTACAGTGGCACTTGCCATAGCCAATCAAGCCTCCCTTGTCTGGCATAGAAATTGATAAAACAAAAAGGGAAGAACGCCAACCGTCCTCCCCTTTTGCTGCATATTGGCCGATAATCAGACGCGAGCCTTGACCTTGGCGGCCTTGCCGGTGCGGCTGCGCAGATAGAACAGCTTTGCACGGCGAACCTTACCGCGGCGAACAACCTCAACGTTCTCGACGAACGGGCTGTTGACCGGGAACACACGCTCAACGCCAACACCATAAGAGGTGCGGCGGACGGTGAAGGTCTCCGCGATGCCGCCATGCTTCTTAGCAATAACGGTACCTTCGAAAGCCTGGATACGCTCCTTGTCGCCTTCCTTGATACGGACAGCTACGCGGACGGTATCGCCGACTTCAAACTTGGGCTGGTTCTCTTTGATCATGCCCTCGGTCATTTTCTGCATTGCGTTCATTGATGAATTCCTCCATTGTTTTGCGACGTTCATACCCGCTTACAGCGGCAGAGGACCGCCTGTATAATGATGTGTCATTACCCCGCCGATGGCTCGGCGGCACTAACGCTTAAGTATAATAACATACCCTGGCAGATTTTGCAAGGGTTTTTCGGCAAATTAACAAAATTCTTCGTTGTTTTTTGTGTAAAGCTTCGTGCGCAGCACGCTGCACAGCCAGGGCGGGATGTTGTACTGCTGCTGCAAATAGCCCAGCAGCAAAGCGGGGTTATAGTTCGGTGCTTCGCCGGAGCCGCAGGGCAGCACCAGGTTAAACTGCAGCTGCTCCCCTGCCTGTTCATATTCAACATGCGGGATAATGGTTTTCAGGTCCAGCTCTTTCTGGCCGCGCTTGGTCTTTTTGACCACCATGGCGTTTTCGGCTGCGTTGTAAGCATCCAGCGCAGCGGCGGCGCTGGCGGGCAGAGTGACAAGATAAGAAGCATGGTCGATCTCCGCTACCTTATTCTGCGCCTGCTGGGCGCTGAGCACCTTGATACCGCGCGGCATGTAGGGCTGCAAAACATCGCACCAGGTATCCAGCTGGGGGTCCTCAGCTTCGGTTTTTACCTCGCAGCACTCACACAGGCTTTCCTGCCCCAAAGACAGCGGGCACGCAAAGGAAAGATAGATATGCGGGTTAAAGCCCTGGGTGTAATACACCGGCAGACCGCTGCGCTTTAAGATGCGATGGAACACGCGCTGCAGGTCCAGCAGCGAGATATAGGCAGCTTCGCCCGTTTTTTCAAAGCGAATTCTTACTGTAATCAAAGCAGGGTCCTCCCAGCAGTTTATTGGCACCGCAGGCCGAGCACTGGCGGTTGCAGGGCTGTGTGGTCTGCGCCTGCAGGGCCTTTTGGTATTCCCGCACCAGGTGGGCATGGGTCACACCCACATCCAGGTGCGACCACGGGGTTACTTCATCCAAGCCCAAGGCGCGGTAGTTATAAAAATCGGGGTCCAGGCCGCAGGCAGCAAATGCTTCCAACCAGCGGTCATAGCTGAAGAACTCCTCCCAGGTATCAAAGAATGCGCCGTTGTGATAGGCAGTTTCGATCACGCGGCCCATGCGGCGGTCACCCTTGGCAAACACACCCTCCAGCACGCTGGTGGCGCTGTCGTGATAGTTGACCTTGATTTTGCGCGAGTGCACACAGCTGAGCAGGTACTTCTGCTTTTCGCGCAGGGTTTCGCGGCGGTCCTGGGCGCAGAACTGGAACGGGGTATCCGGCTTGGGCACAAAGCAGGCCACGCTGATGGTAACCTGCACGCCCTTGCCTTTGGGGTGCTCCATGCTGTAATACAGGTCCACTACCTGCTGGGCGGTATCGGCAATGCCTTTGATGTCTTCCAGTGTTTCGGTGGGCAGGCCCATCATAAAGTAGAGCTTGACGGAGGTGTAGCCTTCCGCGAAAGCAATGCGGCAGCCGCGCTCGATCTGGTCCCAGGTAACGTTTTTGTTGATGACATCGCGCAGGCGCTGGGTGCCGGCCTCCGCCGCAAAGGTCAAGCCACTTTTGCGCACCTTAGTGGTTTTTTCCACCAGAGACTGCGAGAAGTTGTCCACACGCAGAGACGGCAGCGACAGGCTGACATGGTCGGTCTCCGCCCAGGAATTCAGCTCGTCCAGGATATCCTCCAGACGGGAATGGTCGGAGGTGGACAGGCTGGAAAGGCTCAGTTCATCGTACCCGGTGTTGCGGCACAGCACACGGGCGCTTTCGCTGATGAGCTTGGGCGAGCGCTCGCGGAACGGGCGGTACAGCTGGCCTGCCTGGCAGAACCGGCAACCGCGCACACAGCCGCGCAGAACTTCCACACAGGCACGGTCCTGCACAGCACCCACCATGGGCACAACAAAATTTTCCGGCGGAACAAAGCTGTCCATGTCCTTCACAATGGCCTTGGTCACACGTTCCGGCACACCGGGGCGGTTAGGCTTGATGCTTTCCACCCGGCCATCCGGCAGGTAGGTCACATCATAGAAGGACGGCACATACACGCCGGGAATTTTTGAAAGTTCAAACAGCAGCTGGTCCTTGTTCCAGCCAGCCTTTTTACCTGCTTCCACGGTGGCGCAGATGTCCTGCAGCATCTGTTCGCCTTCGCCCAGCTGCATGATATCAAAGAAATCCGCCATCGGTTCGGCGTTGCAGACGCAGGGGCCGCCGGAAATGATCAGCGGCCAGCGCTCGTCACGATCCGCAGCGCGCAGCGGAATGCCTGCCAGATCCAGCATGGCAAGGATATTGGTATAGCAAAGCTCGTATTCCAAGGAGAAGCCAACGATATCGAAATCCGTCAGCGGGTCCTTGCTTTCCAGGCAGTAGAGCGGAATATGCAGGCGCTCCATCTGCTCTTTCATGTCCACCCAGGGCATAAAGGCTCGCTCGCACCACCAGTTTTCGTGGCGGTTGAGCAGCTCGTACAGGATTTTTTCGCCCAAAAAGGACATGCCGATCTCATAGGTATCAGGGAAACAGAACGCCATGCGCACATCAACGTTTGCTTTATCTTTATAGGTGCAGCCCGGTTCACCGCCGGTATAACGGCCCGGCTTTTGAACCAGACTGAGCGCTTCTTTCAACTTAGGGGAAAATTCGGCCATGTTGCCACCCTTCCATACCCTGCAGCACAGGTGTTGACCGCAGGCAGTTATTGTTCATTTATTGCTTTACACAACTTTTCTATTTTATATGATAGCCCAAAACAGCGCAAAATGCAACCTCAATTCACGCAGGAATGCTTCTGGGTTTGGATCTTGAAATGAAACAGGATACCCAGGTTGGAGTTGATCTGCCAGCCATCCAGCCCATGGATCGGCAGCAGGTTGAATGCCCCCAGAAGCAGATTGGCCGCGATGAAATAACACAGGCGGTAACTGGCGGGATGGCCCAGCAACCAGGCAATGCCCCCTGCCGCCAGCACCAGATTGACCGCTGGCCCCGCAGCGGCAAGAATGATAAACTGCTTTGGCGTCAGCACCACCCCACGCAGGGAAAGACAGAAACCGGTTGGACAGATAATAAGCGTTGGGGGCAAACGGGTCAGCAGTACCCACACCAGCAGGTGGCCGCATTCATGCAGGCAGGAGCACAGAAGTCCTAGGCGGACAATGCCGGTGTGGTCAACGGCCAGCGCCAAAGCGAGGAGAAAGAGTGTCCAGACCGGGTGCGCGATACGGACGGCTAAAATGTGGTGCGGCTGCTTCATGGTTCCGCCTGGAGACCCGCTTTGGCAAGGGCCTGGGTTGGGTCATACCGCACACCGGCGTGCAAAAGCTCAAAGTGCAGGTGCGGGCCGGTGGCGTTGCCGGTCTGCCCCACGGTGCCCAGGCACTGCCCCGCCTGAATCTGCTGACCCTGGCGGACAAACAGGTATTGCAGATGGGCATAGATCGTTTCATCCCCGCCGGGGTGCAGCAGACGGACATAATTGCCATAGCTCGCATGATTCCGGGCTATGCGCACCACCCCGCTTGCGGCAGCATAAACCGGTGTACCCTGCACAGCGGAAAGATCCGCACCGGTATGGAACTCCTGTGTTTTGCCCTGCACGGGATCAATGCGGGTTCCGTAAGCGGAGGTTTCAACAGCAGGTTTGCCCGGCAGAGGATATTGGAGCATAACCCCCGGCAGATACGCTTCGGCGCTGGCCAGCGGCTGGCCGTGGGCAGTGCCGGTGCGGGCGGCGGTTTCCGGCGTTTGGGCGGCGACTTGCCGCAGCACCCCGCGCAACTCGGCAAAAGTTTCCTGTGTAAAGCGCACGACATTGCGGGAGCCATCCGTGTTCCAAAAATCGGGGCCAGGCTGGGCCAGCGCATAGCGGTAATCGGTGCGCAGCGTGCTGTACAGCGGCAGTTCCAGCGCGCGGGCAGCGAATACCCCGGCGGCAATCAGCACGCACAGGATGATCTGTGCCCACAGCAGCGTATCATATTCGCCGGGCTCCGCCGCAGCGGGTGGCGCGGGTGGTGTATCAGTATGTTTGGCGGCATTCTCCCACATAGGCAGTCCCCTTTCTTTGCATTGCGGCATATTTTGTATATATGCAGCGGGGGCGGGTGGGTATGCAAGAAAGCGGGGCGCTGCATCACAAGTACCGTGCAAAGTTCTGCGGACAGACATCCCGAAAAAGCAGCTTCCGGTATAGAAAAACGGAGCACCACAATGCAGTGCCCCGCTTTATCTGTTTTATGGCAACACCGCACAATTCCTGCCTTGCGGCTTAAGCACCGCTCTGGCAGCTGCGGCACGGCATCTGCGTTGCCAAAATGCTCGATAATGTCGGGTTGCGGTACCCGCATCGTGCTTCGGGGGCAAAAGCCCCTCGC